>NZ_BAAGTF010000002.1:0-160564 GCF_054782055.1 Aliiglaciecola aliphaticivorans | reverse complement strand
TGGCTCTGGCTTTACAACAATGAACGACCTAATATGGCAATTGGTGGTGTACCACCTAAACAACTATTGAGAGCGGCTTAATTAATTTCTACGAATAACTGCTGCTTAAAATGGGGGGATTACAGTAGAACCTAATGGATGATATAGCTAATAAGGTACCCTGAAAAAGCATAAAAAAACGCCGGTGAATGTTTGTTCACCGGCGTTTATCTTGGTTGACTTTTTTGCTAGCGGTTATCTAGTTAGGCAACCGATCCAGGTTTAGTGGCTGCGGCAGCCGAACTATTCGCAGTATTGGCCATAGACGCTGTTTTACCTGAAACTTTTAAACCAGCGCGCTTTTCAGCAGCGAGTGCTTTAATTTCAATTTCATTAAAATCCGTTTCAATTGCTTTAGGCTTTGCCATAGGATGAGACACAGGTGCTTTGGTTACCGTCACCTTTGGTCTTTTGGCTGCCTTCGGCTTTTTCGCAATTTCTTCAACCTTTTCAGGTTGTTCAGTGATTGCGTTTGAATCGGCAGTTTTAGGCGCTTCAGCTACAGGCTCAACGACAGTTTCTACTGCAGGCTTTTCATCGACTTCTTGCTCAACCGGCGTGTTAACGACAGTAGGGGAAGGAGTGGCGTCTGCAACTTTAGCTGTCTCTTCAGTAGTTGCAACATCAGCATTATCTGCATCCAACTGAATCTCTACTTGCTCAGGTTGAGCTGCCTTAGCTTTTGCTGGCTTAGCAGCTTTAACCGGTTCCTTTGGTTCAGTTGTCGTCTCAGTATTGACTATCACTTCGTCCTGTTTAGCCTCTGCATTTGCACTCTCATCTACAGTGGTAGACTCAGCCACATTTTCGTCGGCTTTCTTAGTACGTCTTCTCGCACGAGGTTTTGCTTTAGGTTTTTCTGCTTTTACCTCTTCATTAGCATCAGTGGCTTGCACACCAGGAGTATCGTGTGATTCAAACTTAAGTTCATCTTGAGCTAATTGTTCATTAGCCTTTTCAGTTGAATCAGTTGCATTGCCTTCTTCTGCCCCAGAACCTTCTTTTCTGCGCTTTTGACCTGCAGCACGAATATGTCGAGGAGAACGTCTGCTTCTGCTGCGCTCTGCTTGTCCTTCGTCTTTAGACTCGGTACTTACTGTTTCGGTTGCTGCTGTTTGGTTTTCAGTGGTTTGAGTTGCATTATTCAACTCGTCATTTTTGGTTTCTTCGCTTTGAACCTTATCGTTTTTAACTTCTTCAACCTTAGTTTTTGGTTGCGGAGTTTTCGTGACTTCAGTTTGAGCTTGAGTGACTACATTGGCATTTTCACCTTTGTCACCACGCACATTTCGACGGGTATCGCGTCTTTTTCTGCGTTCTGCAACTTTCTCATTTTTACGCTCGGGTTGGTTTTCAACCGATGCGTTCTCTTTAGTCGTTTGATTTGCATTAGGATCTTGCGTTTTATTACGATTATCACGACGCTGCTTAGGCTTCTTATCGCGTTTTTGCTCAGGCTTATCAGCTTGGCTTTTCTCAGTCCGTGTTGTCTTTTCTCTGCGTTCTGATGCTTTTGGTTTGCGATTGCCTGAACGCTCGTTGCGATTACGAGTATTCCGTTGTGGGCGTTTATTTTGTGAACTACTGGTTTCCTTTTTCGGCGCAGGCTCTGGTTCGCTTGCAAACAGAGTAGATAACCATTTAGAGACTTTAGTCAACAATGACGCTTCTTCAGTTTTCGTGGCTACCGGAGCTTGCTGTGGCGCAGATAAACCTTGTAACACAGGTTGCTCTTTTGGCTTGATTTCTTGAGTAGGATTATCAACCTCAGCAGACTGTGTATCCATCAACTCAATGTTATAGCTCGCTTCAGTGACAGTATCGTCCGGTCGTCTACGAGCAACATGGTAATGAGGCGTTTGTAAATTTGGATTTGGAATAATCAACAAATTTACCCCATGACGTTTTTCAATAGATTGGATTGAACGTCTTTTTTCGTTTAACAAGTAAGTAGCAACATTAACGGGTAATTGTGCTTCTATTTGCCCGGTGTTGTCTTTAATACTTTCTTCTTCCATTATGCGAAGAACTGATAATGCTAAAGATTCAGTACCACGAATGTTACCGTGGCCACTACAGCGAGGACATACAATATGAGCTGACTCACCCAGTGAAGGACGTAACCTTTGACGTGACATTTCTAACAAACCAAATCGAGAAATACGTCCCAATTGGATTCTAGCTCGGTCATGTTTGACTGCATCTTTAAGGCGATTTTCAACTTCACGCTGATGGCGCACTGGCGTCATATCAATAAAATCGATTACGACAAGGCCACCGGCATCTCGTAATCTCAATTGACGTGCAATTTCATCGGCGGCTTCAAGGTTAGTATTAAATGCCGTTTCTTCAATATCACCGCCTTTTGTTGCCCGGGCAGAGTTGATATCAATGGAAATCATTGCTTCAGTAGGATCAATGACTATTGAACCACCAGAGGGGAGGCGTACTTCACGTTGAAATGCAGATTCAATTTGAGTTTCAATCTGATAATGACTGAAAAGCGGTACATCACCTTTGTATTGTTTTACTCGGCTTGCGAAGTCAGGTCTTACTAATTGAATATGCTGCAGAGCTTTTTCATAAACCTCTACACTATCAATGAGGATTTCACCGACATCACGACGCAAATAATCACGTATAGCTCTGACAATGACGTTACTTTCCTGGTGAATAAGGAAAGGAGCTGGCTTAGTTTCAGACGCTTCTGAAATTGCGTTCCAATGACGAATTAGCACATTTAAATCATGCTCTAATTCTTCAAATGATTTACCAACGCCTGCCGTTCTGACGATTAACCCCATGCCTTCAGGCAATTCGAGTTTGTTTAAGGATTGTTTTAAATCGGTACGCTCATCGCCTTCAATTCGGCGAGAAATGCCACCTGCACGAGGATTATTCGGCATTAAAACTAGGTAACTTCCAGCCAAACTAATAAAAGTCGTAAGGGCAGCGCCTTTTTGACCGCGCTCTTCCTTATCAATTTGGATAATAACTTCTTGGCCTTCTTTAATCACATCTTTGATGCTAGGGCGGCCATCAAACTTATAACCTTTAGGGAAATAAGTTTTCGCTATTTCTTTAAGGGGTAAGAAACCATGTCGGTCTGCACCGTAATCAACAAACGCAGCTTCTAAACTGGGTTCAACACGGGTAATAGTTCCTTTGTAAATATTGGCTTTTTTTTGCTCGTGTCCAGGGCTTTCGATATCAAGATCATAAAGCTTTTGTCCATCGACCAATGCAACACGCAACTCTTCTTGTTGAGTAGCGTTGATTAACATTCTTTTCATTGTATAAGACTCGGTTTTAGTACCGAATGCGGAATAATGTAGAACTGAAAAACGTGGCTTGCAAGCTGCACCAAGCTGAAATTACCTTCAGTCTCACGACTGTAAAAAACAGATCTTGTGCGCGTTTAGATGTGCCAAGGATTAACCTTAAGCATATGATTTCATTAGGGAAGTGAATTATTACGTGTGGTAATTTTTACTTCAGACCCTTGGGTGAAACGCCTCACCCCAATAAATTTTTTGTCTATCTTTCAAACTGACGTGATGTTAAACAAAACACATCAGTTTGTTGCCAAATTCAATTCTTACTATTCTGCGATTGGTACTTTTTTATTGTATATCGCATGATGATTTGTAAATTTGCTTGCCCAACCAATCGAAAAAATACTCACTTCGACAGCGGCAATGCATCATTGTGTGTTACGAAATTTATTTCGTTGATGCCATACAAATTCTAATTTTCATCGCATTATTTACTGCTTTGCAACAGCAAAGCCAGCTAAACGGTCGGATTATCACATTAAAACTAACACTCTGGCAAGCAAATAAAAATTATAAAGCTAATTTAAATATTTAAGTTAGAATAGCCCTTTGGGCCACAGAACTTTCGTTGATAAATGAAAACGTCTAAACACTTGGCTTTTAACTTAATTTTGCATTCAAATGCGTTTAACCCAACACTAAATCCAATTAGTAAAACTCTACAGGCTCGTTAATGACCGATTCAAACTTCAATAAAGTACAATTTTTAGCCATCGACTCTGACCATGAAGGCCAAAGAATTGATAATTATTTACGTACAATATTGAAGGGCGTACCAAAAAGTATGATTTATCGGATTTTACGTAAAGGTGAAGTTAGGGTTAATAAAAAGCGTATTAAGCCAGAATACAAATTAGTGAGTGGTGATGAAATTCGCCTGCCGCCTATTCGCGTGTCTGAATCCAGCCAACAAGCACCCTCCACTAAACTAGATAAAGTGGCCACTTTAGAATCTCACATTTTATTTGAAGATGATGTATTAATTGTGGTTAATAAACCCTCAGGCATGGCTGTACATGGAGGCAGTGGTTTGAGTTTTGGCGTAATTGAAGCTTTACGTGCACTGCGTCCCACTGCAAAGTTTCTCGAGTTAGTGCATCGTTTAGACAGGGATACCTCAGGTTGTTTGCTGATCGCTAAAAAACGTTCAGCGCTAAAACACTTGCACGAACAATTACGTAACAAGACCATGGACAAACGCTATCAAGCACTAGTTGATGGACATTGGCCTGAAAACCGCTTTAAAGTAAAAGCTCCATTATTAAAAAACATCGTTAAATCTGGTGAGCGCATAGTCACTGTCTCTGCGGAGGGTAAAGAATCTGAAACGCGCTTTCGGATCCTTGAATCCTTTGCCCAAGCGACTTTAGTGGAAGCCTCTCCAATTACCGGGCGGACCCATCAAATTCGAGTGCACTGTCAGCATGCAGGACATCCCATTGCCGGAGACAGTAAATATAAAGATGAAGATTTTAATCATTACATGGCAAAACAAGGATTAAATCGGTTATTTTTGCATGCCTATCGAATTTTATACGTGCATCCGGTGACGGGAAAGCAAATGAGCCATACCGCAAATTTGGATAATTCATTGAATCAGACACTCAAGGCGTTAAGAAAACTTCAGGCCTAATATTCTTTGCTAGCTCAACACGTCAAATTTAAACTCAGCCAATACATCACAAAGGGCAATAAGAGGTAAGCCAACTAAACTATTTGGATCTCGCCCCTGTAATTGGCTGAACAACCTAATTCCCAAACCTTCACATTTAAAACTGCCTGCGCAATCTAATGGACTTTCTTTGGCAATATAGTTTTCTATTTGTTGATCGGTTAAGTTGCGGAAACAGACAGTGTACTCTTCCACCAAGGATAAACATTTATTGCTATTTGCATCGACCACACTTAACCCCGTATAAAAGACGACTTCTTTACCACTGCATTGTTGCAACTGCATTTTGGCGTTTTGAGGGGTTCCAGGTTTGCCTAGTATATCGTTATGTAAACTGGCTGTTTGATCAGACCCTATTATCAAACCACTTTTATAGTGACGCGCCACGTCTTTTGATTTTGCCTCTGCCAGTCTTAATGCCATGTCTTTAGCCGACTCATTTAAACGTCGGCTTTCAACAACGTTGGGTTTATGACAAATGAAATCGAGTTGCAGTTTATCGAGTAGGGCTTTACGATATTTAGAAGTGGAAGCAAGAACTATTTTCACAATTTTCCGTTAAGTTAATAAAAAGTCTTCATTATTATTAGGGAATAGGGGGCTTTTGGCTATATTTTCCTTTGACTAACGGCTTCAGTATCTATATTATGCGCGCCCTATGCAGAAAGTGAAATTGCCCAAGTTTATCGAACCAGTCAAAAGTGCTACAAAACGCTCTGATTATAAGGGTGTGATGATGACTTCTGACATGGCGCGTTTTCTTAGTGCAGTGGCCACCGCTGCTGATACTGTTGAAGCTGAAGTAAGATTCGATAAAGACGAGCAGGGTCTGAATTTTTTTCAAGGACAACTATCAACATCAGTGGAGCTTGTCTGTCAGAGATGTAATGAGCAATTTGCTCATTCAATTCACACATCATTTTGTTTTAGTCCGGTAAAACGGAAAGCAGTTGAAACAGATGATGAAGTTGAATTGCCGGACATTTACGAACCGGTAGAGGTCAATGACCATGGAGAAATCAATCTACTGCAATTGTTCGAGGATGAACTAATATTGTCTTTGCCCATTGTCGCCCTTCATGCAGAGGAGGATTGCAATATCAAGCGGGATGAAATGCAGTTTGGTAAGATTGAACCGGCCGATGAACGTCCAAACCCTTTCGCGGTTTTGAAAGAACTTAAGCGAGACTAGGAGTAATGTAATGGCTGTACAAAAGAACAAGAAAACTCGTTCAAAGCGTGGTATGCGTCGTGCACACGATTCTTTGACTGGAGCGACTTTGTCTGTAGATTCAACTTCAGGTGAGACGCATCTTCGTCATCACGTGACTGTTGACGGTTACTACAAAGGCAAAAAAGTTATCGCTGACTAGCAATGACTTTTAGCCGTCTAACCATTGCGTTAGATATTATGGGGGGCGACAACGGCCCCCATGTAACTCTTCCTGCAGCGATAAAAGCTCTGCACGAAATCCCACACCTATATTTTATACTTTGCGGTGATGAACAAATCATTTCAAAGGTAGTCAGTAGACAACCCTTATCCATTCAAGAGCGCGTAGAGATCCAGCATTGTTCAGAACATGTTGCCATGGATGAAAGGCCGAGTTCTGCCCTGCGCAATAAAAAAGATTCTTCCATGCGTCGTGCTTTAGAGCGTGTAGAGTGTGGTGATGCTGATGCGTGCGTGAGTGCAGGAAACACCGGAGCGCTGTTGGCGATAGCTTATCATGTCCTAAAAACGTTACCGGGTATTGACCGTCCCGCCCTCGTATCTGCATTACCTACCGATGATCATCACAAACTGTTTCTGTTAGATTTAGGGGCAAACGTGAATTGTGATTCAGAAACCTTGTTTCAATATGCGGTAATGGGTTCGGTTTTAGCTGAAGAGGTGGCAGGGGTGACTCATCCACGAGTGGCGTTACTCAACGTCGGAGAGGAACAAATCAAAGGCAATGACCAAGTCAAATTTACCGCGCAACTATTACAGCAAGCTAAAGGAATAAACTATACTGGTTTCGTTGAAGGTAATGACATCTTTACTAATTGCGCTGATGTGGTGGTTGCTGATGGATTTGTGGGTAATATTGCCCTAAAAGCCTGTGAAGGTCTTGCCACATTAGTTTTAGAAGAGGCAAAGCGGGTTTCAAACGAAAATTGGTTGACGAAATTATTGGCGAAAATAGCGTTGCCATTGTTAAGAAAGATTTATCGAAGGGTGAACCCCGACCAGTATAATGGCGCGAGTCTGATAGGATTGCGCGGAATTGTGGTCAAGAGCCATGGTAATGCTTCTTCAGATGCTTTCTTATTTGCAATTAGGGAAGCGGAACAAGAAGTACAACGACAAGTTCCGAAAAAAATAAAAGATAAAATTGAATCCGTTTTAATGGAGCGCTCTTAAAATATGTACTCAAAAATAATAGGTACTGGAAGTTATTACCCTGCAGAAGTCCGTAGCAACGCAGATCTAGAACAAATGGTTGATACGACTGATGAATGGATAACAGATCGAACGGGAATTAAAGAAAGAAGAATTATTGGCGCAGATGAAACTGCTGCCACTATGGGATACGAAGCGTCTCTAAAAGCCATTGAAGCAGCCGGTATAGATAAAAAGTCTATTGATATGATTGTATGTGCTACTACAAGTGGCCGATACGCGCTGCCCAGCACGGCCTGTGAAATTCAAAAAGCGTTAGGAATTGACGGTATACCCGCGTTTGATGTTGCCGCCGCTTGTGCTGGTTATTGCTATGCATTAAGTGTGGCAGATCAATATATAAAAACCGGCATGGTGAAGCGAATTTTAGTTATTGGCACAGATTGTTTATCTAAAATGATCAATCCTGAAGATCGCTCAATGGTTATTCTATTTGGTGATGCTGCCGGTGCAACGCTTCTTGAAGCAAGTGAAGAGCCTGGTATTTTGTCGACTCATATAAATGCTGCTGGATCCTACGGAGACTTGTTACAAATTGGTCATGTTGAGCATGGTAATGAGCAATCGGTACATGAAAACTGGGGCAGCATGAAAGGAAACGAAGTCTTTAAAGTGGCAGTGACTAAACTCAGTGAAGTTGTAGAGCTGACTTTAAAAGCAAATAACATGCAAAAATCAGATTTAGATTGGTTGGTTCCTCATCAAGCAAACTTTCGCATTATCAAAGCAACCGCCAAAAAGTTAGAAATGTCTTTGGACCAAGTAGTTCTAACCTTAGAAGATTATGGTAATACATCGGCTGCAACAGTGCCCACAGCATTCGATAAAGCAATAAGAGATGGGCGTATTCAACGTGGCCAAAACTTGTTGTTAGAAGCATTCGGCGGCGGATTTGCTTGGGCAGCAGCCCTCATTAAATACTAATTTCTTTTTGTTTACAGTTACCCAAGGTATGATTTATGACTAAACAAGCTTTTGTGTTTCCCGGTCAGGGATCTCAAACAGTTGGAATGTTAGCCGATCTGGCTGCGAATTATCCACAAATTCAGAAGACATTTAGCGAAGCCTCAGAAGCGTTGGGCTATGATTTGTGGGATTTAGTGCAAAATGATGAAAATCAGCAACTCAATCAAACTCACATCACTCAACCAGCGCTATTAACCGCAAGTGTGGCGATTTATCGATTACTTTTAGACTTAGGTTGTGACAAACCAGATTATATGGCTGGTCATAGTCTCGGTGAGTATTCTGCTTTAGTTTGTGCAGAGGTTATCAGCTTAAAAGAGGCGGTAAAATTGGTTGAAGCAAGAGGCCAATTTATGCAACAAGCTGTGCCTGCAGGTGAGGGGGCAATGTATGCAATTATTGGCTTGGCAGATGACCTGATTTTAGCTGCTTGTGAAAAAGCGCAGCAACAAACAAGTGAAGTTGTCTCAGCGGTTAATTTTAATTCTCCAGGGCAAGTTGTGATTGCAGGAACCACCGAAGCAGCTAAAGTAGCAGCAGAGTTGTGTAAAGAAGGGGGGGCAAAACGCGCACTGCCGTTACCCGTGAGTGTGCCTTCTCACTGTGCATTAATGAAGCCCGCAGCCGAAAAGTTATCAGCTTTAATAGAATCTATTACTTTTGCTGAACCCAGTGTTACTGTTGTAAATAACGTTGATGTTAAGTCTGCTAAAGATGCAGATAGTATTAAAGATGCGTTGGTGCGACAGCTTTATTGTCCAGTTAGATGGACTGAAACAATTGAATATCTTGCTAGCCAGAACGTTGAAAAAATGTACGAAGTAGGGCCGGGTAAAGTACTTGTCGGTCTTATTAAACGGATCAATAAAACAATTGAAACAGACTCTTTAAACACAGTGGAATCAGTCCAAAAATTACTGTAATAAGGTATTATAATGAACGATTTAAATGGAAAAGTTGCTCTGGTAACTGGCGCTAGTCGAGGTATTGGAAGAGCTATCGCTGAGTCATTAGCGGAACAAGGGGCTGTCGTCATTGGAACGGCCACTTCTGATAAAGGCGCTGAGTCTATAACAGATTATCTTTCTAAATTCGGCGGTCAAGGTTTAACCTTAAATGTCACTGATCAGAGCTCACTTGATGAAGTATTGACTAAAATTAAAGAAAATCATGGCGAAATTGATATTTTAGTTAATAATGCAGGTGTCACTCGCGATAATTTGCTGATGCGAATGAAAGATCAAGAATGGGAAGATATTCTAAATACTAATTTAACACCAATTTTTAAACTGACTAAAGCCGTTTTACGTGGCATGATGAAAAAACGTAGTGGTAGAATTGTTAATATAGGCTCGGTGGTTGGCACAACAGGTAACCCAGGACAAGCCAATTATGCGGCAGCCAAAGCTGGGGTGATAGGTTTTAGTAAATCTACAGCCCGTGAAGTTGCATCAAGAGGCATCACCGTAAATGTGGTTGCGCCTGGTTTTATTGATACAGATATGACAAAGTCATTGACTGACGAGCAAAAAGAAGCCATTTTCAAAGATATTCCAGCTAACAGGTTAGGCTTACCAAAAGAGATTGCCGCGGCTGTTAGCTTCTTAGTAAGTGATAATGCTGCTTACATTACGGGTGAAACTATCCATGTAAACGGCGGTATGTATATGGGATGATAAACGTATTTAACAGTCATACCTTTTAAGGTTGATCGTTAATATATTGTTTATTAGACTAATTTGATTCGGTGGTTTGACCAGATGAAAAGTTAATTGTCTTACTTGCAAGACAGTGGCTAGCTGAATAAACTACCGGAAATTTAAACTCTAGCTACTTATAGGGAAAACTAGAATCATGAGTAACATCGAAGAACGCGTTAAAAAAATCATCGTCGAGCAATTGGGCGTTAAAGAAGAAGAAGTAAAAGCTGAAGCGTCATTTGTTGATGATTTGGGAGCAGATTCACTAGATACTGTTGAATTAGTAATGGCTTTGGAAGAAGAATTTGATACTGAAATTCCAGATGAAGAAGCTGAAAAAATTACTACAGTTCAGTCTGCAATAGACTACGTTAACGCAAATAAAGACGCGTAAGATACTCCTATAAACGGCTCTATCTGAGCCGTTTTCTTCTTTATACATAAAATAATAAACTTTATGCGGAGGCCTATGTGTCTAAACGTCGCGTAGTAGTAACGGGTCTTGGCATGCTGACCCCCTTAGGTGGTGACACCAATTCAACTTGGGAAGGCATTTTACAAGGTAAAAGTGGAATAGGTCCTATTACATCCTTTGATGCATCTGCTTTCAGTACTCGTTTTGCCGGGGAAATTCAAGATTTTGATGTGGAACGTTACATCCCCAAAAAAGAAACTAAAAAGATGGACCGTTTTATTCAATTAGGAATAGCCGCGGGAAAACAAGCACTTGCCGACTCAAAATTAGAAATTACAGCTGAAAATGCGAAACGAGTAGGCGTGGCTATTGGTTCTGGCATTGGTGGTTTAGGACTTATTGAAGAAAACCACAAAAAAATGTTAGCCGGTGGTCCAAGAAAACTCACACCATTTTTTGTTCCTGCCACTATTACTAATATGATTTCAGGCTTTTTATCTATTTTTGAAGGTTTGAAAGGCCCTAACTTAAATATTGTTACTGCTTGTACAACTGGCGTTCATAATATTGGTATTGCTGCTCGCACTATAGCGTATGGTGACGCTGATGCCATGTTAGCTGGCGGTGCTGAATCTTCCATTTCGCCGCTGGGAGTAGGTGGATTTGCAGCAGCAAGAGCTTTGTCGACACGCAACGAAGACCCAACTAAGGCAAGCCGTCCTTGGGATAAAGACCGAGACGGATTTGTAATGGGCGAGGGTGCTGGGGTTGTGATGCTCGAAGAATATGAGCAGGCAGTAGCCAGAGGGGCAACGATTTACGCCGAATTAGTGGGTTTTGGTATGAGTGGTGATGCATATCATATGACCTCACCCCCTCCTGATGGTGAAGGCGCTGCCGCGGCCATGGAAAATGCACTTAATGATGCTGATCTGCCAGCAAGTGAGATTGGCTATATCAATGCTCATGGCACTTCTACTCCCGCCGGAGACAAGGCGGAAGTGGCAGCGGTTAAACGTATATTTGGTGCTGCGGCTGAAAAAGTGTTGGTGAGTTCGACTAAATCGATGACAGGTCATTTGCTTGGTGCTGCAGGTTCAGTTGAAGGCATTTTCACGTTATTAGCGCTGCGAGATCAAGTAGCACCACCGACTATTAATCTGGATAATCCAGGTGAAGGGTGCGATTTAGACTTTGTTGCCAATTCTGCTCGAAAAGTCAGCATGGAATACGCACTTTGTAATTCCTTTGGATTTGGTGGTACTAATGGTTCTTTGTTATTTAAAAGAATCTAGACACAATTTAAATTGAATTATTGCTTAGCACATTCAATCGTTTAAGATGAAGCCCAGTTCTATCTGGGCTTTTTTGTTGGTAAAAAATGATTATCGAACTTTCCTCAAATGACCGTTTATTAAGTAATGATAGGATCAGCTCCTACGGAGACGGTTGTTTTACTACTATGTGTGTTAATCACCAAAAAATAGAACTATTAACGGCGCACATAGGCAGACTAAAGGCTGGATGCCATCGATTAAAAATTGATTTTGAACAATGGCAAGAGTTACGGGAAAGGCTACAGGAAATTGCCCTTAAACATGAAAAGCATGTCATTAAAGTCGTTGTCTCACGAGGTTTTGGGGGCAGAGGTTATGGTACTGCAGGTGTAAACACCCCCCATTGTTATATCAGCCTGTCTGAAATACCTCAGCAGTACGCAAGTTTGACCCGTACAGGACTGACGTTAGGTCTTAGTAGTATACAACTGGCTAAACAACCTTTGTTAGCTGGAATAAAACATTTAAATCGATTGGAACAAGTTCTAATTAAGCATGAAATGCAAAACATGGATGTCGATGACGTTATTGTATGTGATACTGACTCGAACATCATAGAATGTAGTGCGGCTAATCTGTTTTGGCGAAAAGGAAATCAGTGGTTCACCCCCAACCTCGATAATAGTGGCGTTAGCGGGGTTATGCGTAACTATATTGTTGAAGTGTTCGAGCGTCATAAGGTGCCTTTAGTGGTCGCAGAGTTTAAAATTTCGTCTTTACTTGATAGCGACGAAGCATTTGTCTGCAATAGCTTAATGAAAGTCATAAATGTGAAATCATTCGATGTCAACGGCCAACAAATGTCATTGAATAGCACTGAAAATGTATTTCCTGATTGGTTCAGTGCAAAGCAATTCGAGGTAGTGTTAAATGAGTAGGTGGTTAAAGCTTTTATTAGCGACCATAGTGTTATGTTTTGCGGTAATGATTGTTTTGGTCTATCAGATTAATACAGCCTTTAACAGTCCCCTGAACATAGTAGGCAGCCAAACGTTAGTGGTTGAAAAAGGACAGTACGCCCATTCTGTGATCAATAAGCTATATGAACGTTCAATTATCAAACACCCGGTATTAATAAAAGCAGCGTTAAAACTCGAACCTGAGCTCAGCCAAATAAAAGCGGGTACCTACGAGTTAAGTTTGGGCATGAGTGCTCGGAACATGTTCGATAAACTGGCTAGAGGGTTAGAAAAAACCTATCAAATTAGTTTAATTGAAGGCTTACGCTGGCAAGATTGGATTGTACAATTAAACAATCACCCGAATTTAATTAAGTCTGCAAAAACCCACGAGCAATGGTTGCAAATGTTAGATCCTGAATTGCCAGGTCAATCTTTGGAAGGTTGGTTGTTAGCCGATACCTATCATTTTACCAGTGGAACCAAAGTCGAAGATATTGTGAAAACAGCCCATGTGGCCCTCAAGAGTTATCTAACAGAAGCTTGGCACTCTAGACAATCTGAATTGCCATATAGTAGCCCCTACGAGGCGTTGATTATGGCCTCTATCGTAGAAAAAGAGACAGGTGTGCCCATTGAGCGTCCACGAATAGCTGCTGTGTTTGTCAATCGGCTGAATCGAGGAATGCGTTTGCAGACAGACCCTACTGTAATTTATGGGATGGGTGAAGCATTTGATGGTAATATCCGGCGTAAAGATCTGAGGCAAGCTACTCCATACAATACATATGTCATCAAAGGATTACCTCCAACACCCATAGCAATGCCTAGCAAATTAAGTATTGATGCGGTAATGCATCCATTATATACAGAAGAATTCTATTTCGTTTCCAAAGGAGATGGCACCCATTACTTCTCTGAAACGTTACAAGAGCACAACCGAGCCGTACGGCAATATCAACTAAAAAGAAGTAAAAGTAACTAATTACATGTCTGGTAAATTTATTGTTATTGAAGGATTAGAAGGCGCAGGTAAAAGTAGCGCTATCGCCACAATTAAAACTCAACTCGAGGAATCGGGTTTGACGGTAATTTGTACCCGTGAACCTGGTGGAACGCCAATGGCGGAATCCATTAGAGAGTGTGTAAAGCATCCATGGCAGGAAAAGGTCACTATAGAGGCGGAGTTGCTCCTGATGTATGCAGCGCGTGTCCAGTTACTGGAAAATGTTATTAAACCCAACTTATCGCAAGGACACTGGGTAATTGGCGATCGTCATGATTTATCCTCACAAGCCTATCAAGGCGGTGGTCGAGGGATTTCAAGGCAAAAGATGTCCACATTAAGTCAACTGTCATTAAATGGTTTCAAACCTGACTTTACTTTGTATATGGACGTTGATCCCAAAGAGGGACTAAAAAGAGCGAGGGGCAGAGGGGAGTTGGATAGAATAGAGTTAGAAGATATTTCTTTTTTTGAGCGCACCCGAGCACGTTATTTACAATTATGTGAACAAGACAACAGCATAGTGACCATCAATACCATGCAACAAATTGAAAAAGTACACATGGATATTAAAACCGCTTTAAGCCGTTATTTGAAGGATCATACGTGTACCCTTGGTTAGAAGAGTCTTTTTTACAACTCGGAGCGCGAGCACAGAATAGCAGCTTGCATCATGCACTTTTGATTAAGGGCCCAGTGGGCATTGGCAAAACCGATTTTAGTTATCAATTAGCCAAGTCCATTTTATGTAAAAGTGATACTCAAAAGCCCTGTGGCAAGTGCCAATCCTGTTTACTTTTTGACGCACAGTCACATCCTGATTTGCATCAAGTCGCTTCAGAAAAACAACTAGGTGTGGATCTTATTCGCGATGCGATACAGAAGTTATCCAGTAAGGCTCATCTTTCCGGTAATAAAGTGTTGATAATTGAGCAGGCTGAAAGCATGACCGAGTCAGCTGCCAATGCACTATTAAAGACCTTAGAAGAACCCACAGAAAATACCTTTATATTTCTAGTCTCCGCATTTCCTGAACGATTATTACCGACAATTATTAGTCGTTGCGAAAAAGTGAATTTATACGCCCCTAGTTTTACGCTATGTAAACAATGGCTAGAATCGCAAAATATCCCAGGAGTAAATGAGGATATCATTCGTATTTATGGACAATGTCCCCTCAAAATCAAGGAACAGCTTGCCACTAAAGACGGGATATCGTTTACAGATTTTGCCAACTCCATTGTCCAATTGAGACAAGCTCAAGTGTCTTCCCTGACCCTTGCTGAAACATGGCAAAAAGAAGCTGAGCAAGTGGTTTTATGGCTTCAATACGAATTATCTAAACTGGCCATGACTGGATTGGCTAATAATTCATTATGGGCGCTAGAGGATAAGTTGATCAAAGCATCCATTGCATTGCAAAACCCAGGGGTGAACCGTTTGTTAATATTGTCGGATATGTTAACGGATTTTGGTAGCTTAATGCGCCAACAAACCAATTAAAATAGGAGTTATCTTTGTTTGTAGATTCACATTGTCATCTCGACAAATTAGATAAAACCAGTGCTGAACTGCAAGAGGTTATTAACTTTGCTAAACAGCGTGGCGTAAACCACTTTTTGTGTGTCGCCGTATCAGTGAAAGACTTTCCGCAGATGTTAGCTAAGGTAAGTGAATTTAATGATGTATCGGTTTCCTGTGGTGTCCATCCTTTGCACCAAGAAGATGCCTGTAGTTATGACGACTTATACGCCATGGCATCTAGGCCTGAAGTGGTTGCTGTTGGCGAAACGGGATTAGATTATTTTTACAGTAGCGACACTAAAGATGTGCAGCTAGTTTCCTTTGTTGATCACATCAAAGTTGCCAATGCATTACGTAAGCCGCTGATTATTCATACTCGTGATGCCAGAGAAGATACCTTGTCGTTATTGCGGGAACATAAAGCGCAACACACTAAAGGTGTATTACACTGCTTTACCGAGTCGTTAGAAATGGCTGAAGCGGCTATTGAAATGGGCTTTTATATTTCCATTTCAGGTATCGTTACCTTTAAATCAGCTCAAGAATTGCAAGAGGTGGTGAAAGCACTACCTTTGGATAAGTTATTAATTGAAACCGATTCACCTTGGTTAGCTCCCATCCCATACCGTGGCAAACAAAATCAACCTGGTTACGTAGTTGAAGTGGCGGAATTTATTGCTGATTTAAAAGGCATTAGTGTAGAAGCGCTTGCGGCAGCAACAACCCAGAATTTTTATGATTTGTTTGATGGGATACAAGGCAGTTAAACAGAAAACGCGATATCACCAATATCGGCTATAGTGTATGTTTACATTCTGTTTTTTTAGGGGATTCAGATGAAAAGCTTGGCTAAAATTTTATTGGGTTATCTACCATTTCTATTATTACTACCTGCTTGCTTTGTACACTCTGTTGAATGTCAATTTGAACCTTGGAAAGATTACAAACACGAAAAATTGCTGCGTCACCCCTCAAAATTGGCTTACTTATTTCAAACTGAGCATAAAGCTATTGATGCGGATGGTGCACCCAATGCCTACCATCCCGATAACACGGGTTTAGATAACTACTTAAATGCAGGTTATCCAAACAGTAGTTGGTGGAATTCAGTTTTGCTTGAAGATCCCAATGACAGCACTAAGCCTTATATTCAAAAGGAAGGGGAGTATAAAGGTTATTTCATATCTAAGACGTCGTTGTTTGATAAAACCAAAGGTGAGCTAGATGCGTCGCGTTATGTGGATGCAACAAAAATTCCCTATTTAGTTTATCCAGGAAAATTTTACAGTCAAAAAGGCACAGGAAAATTAGGCGATATAGGTGTGGCATTTAACCTTAAGTCCGGTGAAAGCAGTGCCTTTGTGGTGGCTGATATTGGGCCATCAAAGGCGAGTTTAGGTGAGATGTCGATGGCTTTAGCGGAAAACCTGGGAGGGAATAATGTAAATCCTAGAAATGGCGCAGGTAAACCCAAAGGAGATATTCTTTATCTGTTGTTTCCGTATTCATCTAAAACCTACCCATGGCCATTAGAATTAGATGAAATTCATGATATAGGCAGTGAGCTTATAGAGTCTATCGGTGGAAAACAAAGCATTTTGGCTTGTTCATTGCCAATGTGATGACACTACCGATTTAACATTAAAAGAGAGTTAGGAGTTTTTATAAATGGGATATTCAGTTCGATTGTGCAGTGTTTTGCTGGCTGTAAGCCTTAGTGGATGTGTAGTGGTTCATAAGGAATCAACTTCACCATCACGTGATACAAGTGAATTCATTAATGTAAATAGCACCTTATGGATGCAAACGTCCGCAGAATATAAGGCGAATGCATTACAAACGTATAAAGCCGCCGAGCTTCAGTTAGATAATGCATTAAAAGACAAAAGCTGGACTTCTGCTATCGAACAACAAAGCAATTATACTCACTTACCTCCAGCGATTATTTTGGATGTTGATGAAACTGTGCTGGATAATTCACAATTTCAAGCCGATATGATTTTAAACAATTATTCTTATGATCCAAAAAAATGGGATCAATGGGTGGCGAAGCAAACTGCGCCTGAGATCCCTGGAGCGGTTGCATTTATCAATAGAGCACGCCAAATGGGTGTGGAGATTATTTATATAACAAACCGTGAATGCAAGCCACGGAGTAGCTCTGCAGATAGTTGTCCTCAAAAACAAGAAACTATGAATAACCTTAAGAGCGTAGGCGTTCAAGGAGTGGACTCTGGGCATGTTTTGCTTAAAAAGCAAAAAGCAAACTGGAGTTCAGAGAAACAATCAAGACGCGAACTAATCGCAGAGTCTTATCGTATTATTATGTTGGTTGGCGATGATCTCGGTGACTTTTTACCCAACGTGAAAAAAGGTATTACTGCAACCGCTAGAAAAGAGTTAGTGGATGAATATCAAGATAATTGGGGAGTGAAATGGTTTATATTAGGCAATCCTACCTATGGATCTTGGTCACAGGTTTTGGAGACTCCAAAAAGCAAATTTCTAAGAGGGTTTTAAATCAGATTAAGATTTAAATAGACTCTTTATTTAGGCATTTTTTTTAGTTTACTTAATTTCATAGGTAAACTAAAAAATGCTCCCTCCTTACCTTGAGCAAATTATTGTAATTGAAGTTAATGCGATAAGACTAAGCTAATATTGATTAAATAATGAAAAAGCTGTGTTCTCAGTACTGCTCGCCTTAAAAGAGCAAATTGCGTTAAATAACTATAAGCATACCGCGAGAAAAATATATGAAAATAAAATTTAAGCAAACACTAGCTGCAAGTTTTTTGTGTACCCTCACCAGCTTTTCGAATTTTGCCCAAGTGCAAAACCAAAATGAGTCGAGGTCATATAGCCAATCTCATCAGCTAGTGATGAAACAAATTGCTAAGACGATGTGGGAAACCCCTGAGTTGGGATTTCTTGAACATAATAGCAGTGCCTTAATGCAAAAAGTCCTGAGGGAACGTGGGTTTACCGTAAACGTCGGAGTTGCAGGAATGCCTACTGCCTTTGTTGCAGAATATGGAGAAACTGGTCCAGTCATTGGTTTACTTGCTGAAATGGACGCATTGCCGGGTATGGGAGTGCAAAATACGCCAGATAAACAACCCATATCCAGTAATGGAAATGTTCATGCTGGTCATGCTTGTGGCCATAATTTATTTGCAGGAGGAGTGGTAGGTTCAGCTTTAGCCCTTGCAGACTATTTAGATGAACATCCAAACCAAGGCAAGCTAAAGGTGTTTGGTACGCCAGCAGAGGAGGGCGGTTCAGGGAAAGTTTACATGGTCAGGGAAGGTCTTTTTGATGATGTCGATGTAGCCTTACATTGGCATCCATCAGATAGTACGTCCGCCGCGCCCTATACTTCTTTGGCGAATAAAAGTGGTAAATTTCGATTTTATGGTGTTGCCGCTCATGCTGCAGCAGCTCCAGATAAAGGACGTTCCGCGCTGGATGCGGTAGAAGCTATGAATATGATGGTTAACATGATGCGTGAACACGTTCCTGATGGTACGCGTATTCATTATGTGATCACCCATGGTGGCACTGCGCCTAATATAGTACCTGAATTTGCCGAAGTTTATTATTACGTGCGGTCAGTAAAACCCGCACTGGTTTTATCTTTATGGGATAGGCTGATCAATGCCGCAGACGGAGCTGCTTTAGGTACACAGACTAGAGTGGAAGTCGAGGTTACGGGAGGAGTGTGGAGCGTATTGCCTAATGTCGTATTATCGAAATTAGCGAATCAAGCCATTTTACATGCACAACCCATCATGTTGTCAGAGGAAGAACAAAACTTTGCCAAGAATATAAGTAAGACTTTGAACCACTCGTTTGATTTGAAAGAGCACAGTGACTCCCTTCCATTTAGCGAAAATATTGCTACCTGGTCTGCCTCTACCGATGTAGGCGATGTTAGTTGGCAAGTTCCTACAGTCGGGATCTCTAGCGCAACATGGGTAAGAGGAACACCACCCCATACGTGGCAAGCTTCCTCTATGAGTGGAACAGGTATAGGATACAAAGGCATGTATTTAGCCAGTGATGTTTTAACCCAAACGGCTATCAGTCTGTATTCTGAGCCTGAAAATATCGAAGCGGCGAAAAAAGAATACCTTGAAAGAAAAGACGCGTTGAAATATAAGTCGATGATTGGTGATCGGGCTCCAGCTCTCGATTATAGAAAAAAGTAAGTGCTCATCTCTGGATTAATCTAAATAATTAGAATTGAGAAAATAAATAGCTCTCAAAAGTGAACCCAAAGCAATGGAAGAAATATGAAATTATTCAAAATATGCATCACAACAGCAATGACACTTAATTTAGTGGCTTGTTTTAGTAATCCTCAAACGCCAGAGAGTAAGCAAGAAGTTAAATTAGTACTTGAACAACAAACCAAGCAGAATGAAACCGCTGCGTTTTTAGCATTGATGGACCAACAAACCAAAGCGTTGTTGCAGCGTACACCAACAATGGCGACAACCTTAGGGGTTTCGGAAGAATATTTCGGGGGAAGATTTAACAACAAGCTTGAAGACTATTCCGTTGAAAGTATCGCCAAGTCAAAAGCATTACGTGATTCGATGGAAGCTGATTTATTAAAAATTGACCGTTCATTATTAACTGGTACAGCGGCAACCACTTATGATGTTTTAGTTAATGCTATTGGAATGACAAAACAATATGAACCTTATTTATTTGGTGGTTTTAATCCACTTTCCATTTATAGCCCTTATTCAATCACTCAGTTAACGGGAATACACATTGACTTACCAAGAGCCCTGCAAACTGAACACCCCCTCAACAATAAAGCCGATGTAGAAGATTATCTGTCACGCCTGAGTTTATTAGAAAAAGCGTATACAGATATGGCTGATGTTGTGACCTTAGATGCCAAACACGGTGTCATTCCACCTAAATTTGCCATTGAAGGGGCGTTAAATGTTATCTCTGGCATGACAAGTGCCATGCCGGCTGAAAATCCACTAGTAGTGGTGTTAGACAACCGGTTAAAATCAGTCGCAGAGATTAGTGATGCAGAACGGGCAGACTATATTGAACGGGCTCAAAAAATAACGTTGGAAAAAGTCTACCCAGGTTATGCAAAACTTCAAAAAGCACTTACTGCCACTTTAGCTTCAGCACAAAGTGAACCCGGTATTTGGGCATTGCCCAATGGTGACAAACTATATGAATTGGCGTTACAAAATTTTGGCGCTGGAGATATGACCGCCGAACAAATTCATCAATTAGGCCTTGACGAAGTTGCTCGGATTAAGGCTGAAATCGATATATTGTTAAAGTCTATCGGTTATTCACAAGGGGAAGTCATCGATAGAGTCATTGCTTTGTCAGAAGATCCGGCCAATTTATATGAAAATACCGATGAAGGTCGCGATAAGTTATTGAACGATCTCAACTTACAAATGAGAGAGGTAGAATTATTACTGCCTAATATTCTAAACGCGATTCCAAAAGCCGAAGTTGAAGTGCGTCGTATATCAATTTATGAGCAAGACAGTTCTCCCGGTGGGTATTATACCTCACCGAACCTTGACGGCTCTCGTCCAGGCATTTTTTGGATCAACTTAAAGGATACCGCTGACTGGCCAATCCTTTCGTTGCCGACACTGGTTTATCATGAAGCGAGTCCAGGTCACCACTTACAAGTGAGTATCGCTCAAGAAATTGAAGATATGCCTATGATTCGGAATATGTTGTGGTTTAGCGCATACGGTGAAGGGTGGGCGCTCTATGCAGAATTACTTGCTAAAGAATTGGGCTTATACGAAGACGACCCCTTAGGTGATATTGGTCGTTTACAATCAGATCTTTTTCGATCAGCGAGACTTGTGGTAGACACGGGAATTCATTACAAAAAGTGGAGTAGAGAATACGCTATTGATTGGATGCATAAAAATACGGGGCAAAGTGTCGCATCTTTAACCAGAGAATTAGAACGTTATGCTGTGATGCCAGGGCAAGCAACCTCTTACAAATTGGGTCAAATTCGTATTCTTGAGTTACGTAAATTGGCTAAAGAAAAGTTGGGTGATAAGTTTTCTTTGCCAGAATTTAACGATCAAATACTCATCCATGGTTCAGTTAATTTAACTGTTCTGACTGATAATATACATGCATGGATAGATTCAAAAATTTAGATTTGCGAATCAAACAATTACAATTTCGTGGCTCTACAACGAAGACATTGGTCATTTCAGTTTGCTTGAAATGACCAGTGTCATTTTAAATCAACACCCTTACTCAAACTCCTACCGAAAGCGACAATACAGAATACCTTCATAGGCAATCTTCTGTTTAGAAAATAAGTTTAAGGTTTGACGATATGCGCGAGGATTACATTGCTTACATAATGACTTGATGATTTGAGTGGTGAATTAAAGTGGCAATGTTTTTGATATTATAGTGATTCAATTCCATAAAAAAGTGGATACAGTACTGACTGTATCCACTTGTATTCTAATATTAAATTCTCTTCTTGCTGGTTAAAACAAGTGAATGATTTAACACATTAGAACGTAACTGACACCTTTCCGTAAACGAAACGGCCTGTAAACCCAAATGGTGAAAAACCTGAATACGGGAACAATCTTGAGAATGTACCTACTTCTTCAACCAATGTGCGCGTCGTATCAGGGTAGACATCAAACAAGTTGTTCGCCCCTAATGTTAGGGTTAAGTTTTCTGAAACATCGTAACTAACATCTAAGTCTGTCACCCATTTTTCCGGTAATACTTCATTAGTCGCAGGATCGCTTGATGGTTCTTGGGTTTCGCCATAGCGAGTGGTACGCAAGGTTGCATGCCATTCATCCATATTCCACACTGCACTTAAATTCAATTTAGTTTTCGGTGACCCTACTTCAAAGCGCCTTAACTCAACGTCTGAAAACAAGTTATCTTGATCAAAACCTGCACCTGCTAATACTGCGGGGGGATCTATAATGTCGGTAACTTCATTCTTATTGTAGTTAAAGCCTGCATTAAAGGCGATATCTCCCCAATTTTGTATATCAGTGTTATAGGAAACTACAACATCAACACCTGAAGTCTCACTATCAATGGCGTTTAAGAAGAAACGTGCGCGATTAGCTCCCGTGCCTGCTAATAATGCTTCAATTTCCGCGCCTGATAAGTTGTTAGATAAGACGATACGATCATCAATCTTAATTTTATAATAATCAACAGATACGCTAATGTTTGAATCAGGTGACCATGTAATACCAGCTCCATAGTTAACAGACTCTTCAGCATCTAAACCAGGCGAACCCAGTGCTATTGCTACATCACTGCTAGGTGAGAAAGTACCGGTTTCGGTTGGTTCGCCATCCACAAAGACAGTAGCAATTGAAGTGAAATATTGTTGTTGTAACGACGGAGCTCTAAACCCTGTTGACACAGAAGCACGAAGAGCAATGTCTTCAGTTAGGGTGTAGCGAGTTGCTAATTTACCATTTACCGTAGAACCAAAATCAGAGTAGTCCTCATAACGCGCAGCCACGGTCAGGTTCAAATCATCGGTAACATAAGCTTCTAAATCCACATATAAACTAATGTTATGACGACTGTTGTCACCGGCTGATTCAGGGGTAAACCCTGGAAATACTTGTGAACCCGCTGCACCATCAAATTCACCCTGTATATAAGATGCTTCTTCGCCCGCTTTAATTTCATATCCTTCGTGACGGTATTCCGCACCAACAGCAACATTAACGCCACTTGCTAAACCGTCAACGTCAATTTCACGGCTGAAATCTAAGTTCAGGGTGAACTGATCATAGATTAAAGTTCCAGCGTCAAATTCCGTTTGACTCGTTGGACCAAGAGAAGTGTTTAAACTGTTTATCACCCCAAATTTAAACTCATCTTCGCCGTAAACCGCAGATACATCATAGTTCCATTCCTTCAAATCACCTTTTATACCAGTAGCTAATGAATAATCATTGATGTCAGACGTGATAATGGGTAAAAAGCCATCGGGGTATATTTCTTCTATATTACGACTGTCTTGTGCTCTACGATAAAAACCACCACCTTCACCTTCGCGGGTACTGTAAGAGCCAAATGCATATAACTCGGCTTCAGAAGTTAAAGTTAGACCAGCATTGACAAACACTGCCATATCTTCAACATCACCGTTTCCAAAGTTATGATTATAACGATCCCAAGTCAGTTCGCGGGGATCTAGAGAACCATCCTCCAAGCGAGCGTAGTTTTCTCGTGTGTCATAATCTGAACGGTTACTTGCACTTCGATCTCGGAACTCAGCAGAGATATTGATGAAACCATCATCACCAAGTTCTAAACCAATGTTGCCTCTTAATGTGGCAGTTTGACCATCGGTTAATTCACGATCGCCACCTTCTGTAAAGGTTAGGTTGCCATCTTCACCAATACCCACATCTTGTAACTCAGGTACGCCATCCATAGTAGTAACATTGGCACCATATGTCACAGAGGCTGAACCACCACTGCTAGCACTTTTTAATACAATATTAATGACACCCGCAATAGCATCAGAACCATATTGAGCGGCAGCACCGTCTCGTAAAACTTCAATACGTTCAATCGCGTTTGCAGGGATTGCATTTAAGTCAACGGCAGAAGAACCGCGGCCTGTTGAACCATTTAAGTTAAGTAGCGCATTAGAGTGACGACGTTTCCCATTAACCAAAACCAAAGTGTGATCAGGTGCAAGACCTCTTAGTTGGGCTGGACGAACGTGATCTGTCCCATCGGTTAATGAAGGTTGAGGGAAGTTAAAACTCGGTAACAAACTACCCAAAATCATATTTGTTTCAGTTTGACCTGTAGTATTTAAGGCATCGCTCCCAATGATATCAATAGGAACAGGGCTGTCTTCTACGGTTCTTCCTAAACGGCGAGAGCCGATAACACTGATCTTTTCCACCGATTCATTGTCTGCATCAGTTGATTGTTGTGAAAGTACGGGTAAGGAAGTAAAAATTGCGGCTGAAGCACTCATCATCAAAGCGACTTTTAAGCAATGATCTTTGGCTTTAAATATAGGTTTTTTATTCATGTATTTTGTGTCCTGATGTTAAAGTAAAATAACCCTGCACTGTATGTTGATGTTTTTCTTGGATTTGTAAGATTCAACTTATTATTATTGTGGCAGTGGTTGCATATGATCTTAGACTGTTAACGCTTTTCTGCAAACTCATTGGCTAGATAAATCAAAAACAGCAAGATTTCATCGTTAATTCTTTCAAATTCCAGCTAAAAAACAATTAAAAACAATAAAATCAATGAGATAATATATAATAAAGAATACTAAGGGCGGAGTTAATAAGGAAAAAAGGGTAGATTATCCGTTAGATTAAAACTTCTGAAAGCACGATAAACTATTAATATGGTCAGTAATTTAACCCTCAAGGCCTGTCAGATAAGGGGGGAGTATTAAGCACAGTAATATTAGTAAACGAGTGAAAATATTCGTAAAAAACTAATTTATTTTTATATCATTAACTTAAACAGCATTTTTTGTATTTTTTGCCGCTACCACACAAGCACTGATCATTTCGACTCAGCGTGAAAGGACCTGTGTCTTTTATTATTTTCCCGTCAATATAAACCCATTTTTCACTTTCAATTTGAAAATGAGATACTTCATGGAGTAAATAGAATGTATTGTCTACTTGAGAATAAGCTTTAAATTCAACGCTGTTTTGATTTGCACAACTAACAACCTCCAAAGATAACCATTGAGTTCCTTTATCAGCTTGTTGCAGTTCATTCACGGAAAGGTTTTGGCGAGATTTAGTCGCGTAAGTATCCAATATGTATTGGTAGTTATTTTTCACATATGCGCTAAATCGAGAACGCATCAACTGTTCGGCTGTTTGGGGAAAGTCACTTCTTGAAAGAAATGGTTCACAACAGTCTGCAAACAACTTATTACTGTTACAAGGGCAGTACCGGCTATTATGCTGCATAGTTTAAATAACTCTATGGTAATGATCAGCCTTAAATCTAATCTAGAATTGAATAACAAACAATAGCCTAAAACAAAGCATACCTATGATACTGAGTAGTATTAAATCGCAATTTAATAGAATGGTTTCAAATATTTACGACTAAGATGAATAATTATTTCTTCGCTTTTTAAATTTAACCGCTTTCCCGTGTTTTCGAATCTAACCGCATCAGCTTTAAACTCAAATACGATTTAAACCTCAAACATATAATTTAACACTAAGGTTAATACTATCAGACTAGTGCCAAGGCCCGATAACCAAGTTGTCAGGTAAAGAGCTATCTAAGGTTAAATTAATTAAGGTTATCAAGTTTTGTTCACAAAGGCCTTTGATTCTTGTCGTTCGGATATCATCAATGGGTAAATCTTCAACGAATAACGCTGAACATTGGCCACCAAGAATTATTTTTTCTAGCCAATTAAACAAAATATCGTGAGACGGTTTATTCAATTTTATAGCTCTTTCATATTTACCGGAAAAGCTCACACGGTCAGAAATTAAATACATCCATTTATCATCAGATAATTGATTTAGGCCATAATGCGCCTTGTAGTTTTGATAATGCAATTGATCGTTAATGGGTAAATATGCTTGCTGATTTAAATCTACCTGTGCCATGAATAGCCTCTACAGTGTTTATTTATACAGTGGTTATACATACAGTAGTACTGTATGTCCATTCATGCAAGTGTTTTTTTACGTTTTTTAATCAATTGTTGTATCTTTTGTCTTCTAAAACTCAATAAAATTAGTAGTATAGCCCAATAAATCAGCGGCTGAAGGACGTCAGACTTTACCGACCAAATGTAGTGGAGGGCGACTAAAATTGCAGCAAGATACACAAGGTTATGCAACGATTGCCAGGTTCTACCTAATTTACGCTGCGCCCATGATGTGGATGTTAGTGCAAGGATCATCAAAATCACAAAGGCAGAAAACCCCACTGTGATGTAAGGCCGTTTAATAATTTCAGAAATTATTAGCTGCCAAGCTAGTTGTAGTTCAAAAAATATATAACTCAGAAAATGCGCCATTGCGTATACAAAAGCGTAAAGGCCGAGCAGCCTGCGTACTCTCATTAGCGGGGCTATCTTGAAACGTTTTGCTAAAGGAGCAACAAGAAGTGAAATTAAAAGTAAATTAAATGCGCTTATACCGGTAAAGTGCAGAATTTCTTTTACAGGATCACCGCCAAGTTGGTCAATCGCTCCTTGGTAAAATACCCATATTAACGGCAGCAAAGCAGTTAGATGAATAAACACTTTTAGTCCAAAAATGTGTTTATTGGTTAATCTCAACTTCATTTAAAAATAGCGCCTTAAATCCATGCCCTTGTACAGTTCGCTTACCTCATCATAGCCATTGAATGGCAAAGTAGGAATGCGCGATTGATTAAATAGACCGCCGCTAGTAATACGTCTTTCACTGGCTTGGCTCCAACGCGGATGCGCAACTGCAGGATTAACATTGGCGTAAAAGCCGTACTCATTCGCAGCTAACTTTTGCCATGTCGTCGGCGGTTGTTTGTCAGTTAACTTAATTCGAACGATGGATTTGATACTTTTAAACCCATATTTCCAAGGCACTACCAGTCTGATTGGTGCACCATTTTGCGGTGGTAAGGTTTCGCCATATAAACCAACCGACATTAACGTTAATGGATGTAGTGCTTCATCCAAACGCAAGCCTTCTACATAGGGGTAATCAATCCCACCACCGATAAAGGGATTTCGTTGACCGGGCATTTGCTTAGGATCTTCTAAGGTTTCAAAAGCAACATATTTAGCCGAGCTGAGGGGATTGGCTCGTTTAATTAAATTAGCTAAAGAAAAACCAATCCAAGGAATAACCATCGACCAAGCTTCAACACATCTAAGACGATAGATCCGCTCTTCCAGTGGAAATAACGTCGTTAAAGCGTCATAGTCTAAGGTGATGGGTTTTTCGACTAAACCATCTATGGTTAATGTCCAAGGGTCAACTTTAAATTGTTGGGCATTTTCTTTGGGATCTGATTTAGCCGTTCCGAACTCATAAAAATTATTGTGAGAGGAAACCTTGTCCAATGGTGTCAGTGTTTCTGAAGTACTAAACTCAGTGGTTTTAGTAAATGACAAAGGGGTTGTTTTGAACATCTCTTGATCATCAGAGAACCAACTTAATGCGCGTACAGGCTGGCTAGCAAGCAGGGCACTGGTACCCAAAAATCCCATAGCTTTCAACATACTTCTGCGCTGTTGGTAAACTGCCTGGGGTGTTACCTGGCTTTCAGATTCATCACTCTTTTTAGGGATTTTTATTAACATTAGCTATCCAATAAATTCAAAATACGCTGCACTTGTACGTATAGAAAGATGATTTGGATAAAAAGTTGCAATATTTTTAATTCATGTCACTTACTTAACCACTAAATTGGTCGTTAATACTGCCTGATTTAGGCAAAAATAGGCTGCTATAAAGTTTTGATGCAAAGCCATCTGTCATACCGGAAATGTAATCAGCTATAACACGATTACCATTGTTTTCTAACTCAGCTGCTCGCCATCTCTCCCGTGTATTTTCTGGCAGTAGACGTGCAGGATCAGACTGAATCGCTTCAAATAATTCCATAACAATTTGTTGACCTTTGTATTCTATCAACTGAATGTCTGGTTTACGGATTACGCGGTTAAATACAAACGTCTTAAACAACCCTAACGCGTTGTGACAAGAAGGTGGGAAGGCCGCATCGAAACGTAATAAGGGTTCATCGAAGTGTTCAGTTTTTTCAATAATCTCAATGGAGGTGATAAAGGCATTAACTAATGCACCAATTGCATCCTTTCTTTCATGATGAAATTCGCTGAACAGTTTGCTGGTGATTGACTCAATATTCTTTGATAAAGCAAAATCGTTTAGATCTTTAATTTTGGCTGTTACCTCTCGTTGGAATTGTTCCCGATGAATAATGCCCATGACGATGGCGTCTTCAAGATCGTGAATACCGTAAGCAATATCATCGGCTAATTCCATGATGGAACAATCAAAGGTTTTGAATCGTGTTTTACTGTGTTTGTCGTCAAACTGATTAAACTCAACAAATTTTAGCTTATCGTTATCGGATAAGGGCTCTAACAGCCAATTAAACATTGCTGAATCGCACGTGTATAAGCCTTTAGGAGGATGCCATAGATCAGCTTTAACTTGGCGATGAGGTACTTGTTCGGTTTCGATTGTATGATTAGTCAACTCATCGATAAAATTGGGGTACTTCACTAAACCTAACATGGTGCGGCGGCTCAGGTTCATGCCATGCTCTAATGTGTAGGGTTCTAATTTGCCAACAATTCTGAAGGTTTGACCGTTGCCTTCAAAACCACCATGTTGATACATTTTATAATGCAGCGCCACTTCGCCACCGTGACCAAACGGCGGATGGCCAATGTCATGGGCTAAACAAAGTGCCTCGATTAGCTGTTCATTTACCTCAAGTTGCTGAGTAAGTTCTGGATATTTATTGCGAAGTTGTGAGGTAATACCATGGCCAATTTGTGATGCTTCCAAAGAGTGGGTTAAGCGCGTGCGATAAAAATCGCTCATTCCTACGCCTAACACTTGGGTTTTGGCCTGTAGTCTTCTAAACGCAGCTGAGTGCAAAATTCTTGCTTTATCACGTTGATAAGGATTTCGGTGATCCCCTGTACGAATAGATTGATTTGATTCTCTTCTTTGGGCCCACATCTACAATATCCTACTAATTTAATCCGTTTTGATACACCGAGTTTCTAATTATGAGATTAAAACTCATCATTTTTATCGATCCAAACTGCACATTTTCAACCGCAACTCTTCGATTTTTTATTCGCAAGTTACAAGATTAAATTAACCTATTTAACGTATAAAGTCACTTGCCTGTTAGTTGCACAGACTCGGGAGAATTATTTCGTTCCTCAAGAAGTGAGAATAGCTTTAACAGGATAAATAAATACCCCTGTAATTGAAGGTTTACGACTCACTTTAAGGCATTCAAATAATATTGTGTACCATGGCAATATTAGCTAACTCTGCCGATGTACTGGCATTTAGTTTGGCTTTAATTTGTGTATTGTAGTTACAAATTGTTTTGTAACTTAAGCTTAATTCATTGGCGACGTTATGGGCGTTTAAGCCTTTAGATAGCAGCCTAAATACGTCAAATTCTCTTGGTGATAGAGCATTCAGTTTATGTGGTGTTTTTTTCGGCTCTTTAATACGTATCTCATTGTTCACAGGTAACAACCCTTTTTCGATGTACGCTTTGCCACTGGCAATTTTTGTAACTGCTTCAGCTAAGACCTCAGCGGCACTATTTTTAGTCACATAGCCTTTTGCTCCAGCTTCTAAAGCGCGCTCTACATAAATCTTTTCATCATGAATACTGTAAACTAAAATAAGTGCCTCAGGATAACATTTGCATAGTCGTCTTATGGTCTCAAGACCTCCAATTCCTGGCATAGATAAATCCATAACCACAACATGTGGTTGAAAGCGTTGATACTCTTTGGTGGCTAACTCTCCCCGATCAATATCAACAATACTGCCAATATAATCCTGAGAGGCAAGTAACATTCTAAACCCAGCTCTTACAACCGTATGATCGTCAATTAATAAGACTCTTAACTTATCTGCTTCCATTACTTGTCCTCTCGATAAGGCATTACGACGCTAACTTTTACCCCATAGTTTTCAATAGACTCAATATTGAACTGACCACCTAGGTTTTCAGCTCGCTCGCGCATACCTAATAGACCAAACCCAGCTGCATTGAGTTGCTTACCTTGTCCATCGTCCGTTACTGTTATTTTTACCTGATCAGCGTCCTTAAATATTAAGACCTTTACTTTTGACGCGTTTGCATGCCGTACAACATTGGTTAAACATTCTTGTACAATTCTGTATACATGAATGGTCACTTCGCCACTCAGTTTTTCCAATGATGGATCGTATTCCAAATCAAACAACAAACTTTCGTTTCGACGTTGCCATTCAGTGATCAATTCAGACAAAGTTGCGCCTAATCCAAGCTCCGAAAGGCTAAGAGGATGGAGAGTTTTCATCATTGAGCGAACAACTATGGATAAATGATCACAAATATCGACTATTGAACTACAAATCGCTTTGACATCTGTTTTAGGTTGCTGACAGGTAACCGCCATGGCTTTAATTGCGGTTAATGATTGCCCCATTTCATCATGTAGTTCACGAGACATGTTTTGCCGCTCCGTCTCTTGTATCTTCATGGTGTGAAGGGCTAACGCTTGATTGTTGGTCTGAGCTACTCTCAACGCTTTAGTCATACCATTAACCTCCCTTGCGATAACATCAAACTCACTAATTTTAAAGTGGGGTAGTTGCAAATCGAAATGCCCATTTTCAACCTGACGCAAACCTGACAAAATTGCATTAACGGCTTTAAGCATGGAGTTGAAAACAAGATTTACGGTAATAAAAATAATCGACAGCATTAGCACAATTGACCAAAAAAAAGCTTTTGTTTCGCCCCAAGCTTCATTTATTTCATCCATGGGGTTTGCGGTAATGAAAATCGTTTTTACCGCACCGTTACCAATTTCAATGTCATAATTATGAGTTAGAAAGTCAGCCATCACAGACTTAATAAACCAAAGTGGTGTGGCATTGTTGTCATCGCTTTCATAAAGCGTTTCGTGTTGCCTTGCAGTACTTTTTGTATCCTCAATTGAAATGTTGAGGTGTCGTACCGACTGCATAGTTGCAATTTTATCAAACCACGCATGTTTTTCTTCGCTACCCTCAGGTACTTGCTCAAAACCAAACGCAATCATCTGTACCGCTAGATGAATTGATGAACGCACTTCTTTTTCAACTGAGGTTCTTGCTTGCCAAACGGCAATAATGGCACTGAAAATAAGAATCACGATGACCGAAATAATAATTCTCAAGTTGATAAGAGCGCGCAAACTCATTGTGTAGAATTCCAATATTGGTTATCCAACTCTATAAAATGAATCATACCCATCATATAAACCATCGGCATTGGTCCTTGGGTTCATATTCCTTATACTTTGGAACTATAAGGTCCAATATCGAACAATTATGAATACAATGTGCAATGAATTAGCCTGTAATTTGCTTTACAAGAGGGGATTGAAGTGACGAGGTTTTAACCTCAAAACGCTATTTGGGGGGCTGTTATGCTTAAGATAAAGGCAAGAGCTAAATTTTTAAAGTGAACACGCCCTATGAATCATTTTAGTGCGTATTCACCTTGTATATTTTAACTTGTTAGGTTAAAAGTTGAGATTAGAAATCGAAAGTGATACCACCGAAAAACAGGCGTTCCCGACCGGCTAATTTGCCTTCATTGCGGCTAACTAAATAGGTTTTATCAAATAGATTTTCAACACTGGTAAATAAAGTGACTCTGCTATTAGGAATAGTGTAGTTCAGTGTTGCGTTCCAAATGGTATAGCTAGGTATAAGCCCTTCAATGCCATTGCCACTTTCCAAAACAGTGTTTTCATCATCAACAAACTGTTCACCTACATGCTGAACACCAATTCGTCCATCAATGCCACTAGCATGTTCATACCCTATATCTAAATTGAACAACTGCTTAGGTGCGTACTGCATACGATTACCATCGTTATCTGGGTTAGACGCCTTAATATATTTAGCTGTCCATAGATTTGTATACGCAGCAGATATATAGAAATTACTTGCCTGATTGTAGATTTCACCGAAGTTAATTCTGCCAGACAATTCAACACCTTGTTGCTCGCTTTCACCGCTGTTATCAAATGTGGCTCCGTTATCTACAATGGTATTTTCAATATCATTATGAAATAGTGCCGCAGAAAGTCTAATTCCGTCGGCATAATGACTTCTCATACCAACCTCATACAAGGTACTTTCTTCAGGCACCGCACGCGCACCTGACGCATCTAAATCTCTATCAGCACGAGAGGGTGAAATACCTTTATGCACTCCTGCAAAGAACGTTGTGTTTTTTATGCCATTGTAGGCAACACTTAGGCTGGGTAAGAATTTGGTATAATTATCCGACGCGCTATCGGTGGAGAAGTCGTCAGTGTTTCTAGTACGGACATCTTCAAAACGAAACCCAGCAGTGAGAGCCCAATTGTCGATATATGTGGTATTTTGCGCGTAATACGATAGCGCATAAGCATCAAAACGTTCACCTTCTATATCATCACCTTCAACTAAAGCTAATTGATAATCTAATCGTTGTGCCGTTGTGGTTGCATAAACTTGTTGGCGATGTACTTTTTCTTTATGAAAGCGAACACCCATAATGGCATCATTTTCAAGACCAAATATGCTATGCCCAAAGTCAGCTCGACTTTCTGCACCCCAAGTGAAATACTGGCGGGGCGCATGACGACCGCCACATAAATTAATATCAGAACCCTCTACATCTGATACCGTTATGTTGCCATCTCCATTGTTATCGCCTATTGCGTCACAGTTACGTAAGCGTGACTCCCAAATGCCATCAACTTCTCGTCCACTATTGGAACCCCGCAAACCATTACGGAAAATGTCCGTATAATAAGCCTGAGAGCTTAATGTAACATTATTGTTTATTTCAAATTTGTGGGTTAGTTGCACGACATCTCTATCTTGTTGCCATTTATCGAGCGCAGCTGTTGGATGAGAGTAGGGGTCAGTAGCGTATTCATCGCGGGTCAAATAGTTTTCAGTTTGATTGCGACGATCATGGGTATGAACCACTTTTAGCCCTATTACTTGGCTTTCTGAAAGGTTGTATTCACCTTTAATTCGATAATCTTTCATATCGAAGTCACTGTTCTCGAATATACCGTCACCTTTACTTTGTGAAACATCTAACACTACGCCACCACGGGCGTTGCCAAAGCCAATGCTCCCATGTAAACCACGAAAGTCTTGATTACCAAAGCGTGATGTTAAGCTCCCAACAATATCGCCATTTCTGGAAACCGGTTTTGTCACAAAATTTACTGCGCCAGCTAGAGTTTGCGGACCATAGAGAATTTGACCTGCACCTTTGACAACCTCCACACGTGTAATCGATGTAGAGGGTGTTGCATAATGATTTACAGGATCTGTATAAGGAGCTAATTGCAGAGGCATGCCATCTTCCATCACCATCGCTTTGGCACTTCGACGAGGGTTTTGGCCGCGGATACCAATATTTAAATCAAAACTCATACTGCCATCTGCTACCACCATTATGCCGGGCATGGTTCTTAACTGCTCATTGATAGACAGTGGTCGGCGAGCTTTTATATATTCTTCTTCAAGGGTATCAAATGACCCACCAACAGTTTCAATTCGGCTGGGTAAAATACCATTTACCACAAGCCTTTCAATATCGGCTATTGGTTTGTCTTGAGCTTCAGACGGATGAGTAGCGAGTAATAAAGATGACACTATGGCGGTGTTGATCAGTGTTGGTTTCAGAATCATGTTTTCTATTCACTTTTATTTAACAAAAAACACATGCTATACATCGTTAAATAAACTTCATATAGGAAAAATTCCTAATCCATCTGATGGGTAAACGTTTGATAATAACCATTAAAGATTTGCAACATTTTATCAGCTGAATCGCTGACATGAGGTTGATAAAAGTGACTCAACAAAACATGTGTTAAACCACTTTTGAAAGTAGAGTAGTTGGGATTATTGTTATCCCATTTATAACTGAGCTTCTGATAATTTATCTAAGGTAGTAGTACAACTATCTAAAAATATTTCTACAAAACATTCGACTTCAGGCATAGTAACAATAAGTTCTTGAATGGTTTTATCTAACTTGTCTTTAACATGTAAAAATTCATCGTTGTGAAAACGAAGTTCATTCATTGTTTTCACATAGGCTTGCAAAATATCCGCAGCTTTTACAATGGCTTTATATTCAGGATCAACTTCTGATTGCACCAGCAATGGTTCCATTTCACTACGAAGGTCTTCAGGCAACGTTGACAAACATTCTTTCTCTGCTAGGTCTTCTAGCATCTTAAATGCCTTCGTAAATTCAGGATTATGATATTTGGTATTAGTGTTGATATCTTGTAATTTAGTTTCTGAAACTTCGTGATACAGAGCTAACGTTGCCGCTCTTTCAGGATTTAACTTTCCGTTAAAACGTTTATTTTTTATCACAGTTAGCAAATGCGCGATCACTGCTACTTGGTGACAGTGTTCAGATACATTTTCTGATTGAAAGCAATGCATTAGCGCCCAGCGCTCTAACAATGGCATTCTAATAATCCATGCCATAAATGTACTTTGGTTCATATTTAAGACCTTTGAATCTACGAAGTAATAATGCGTTTTTGATGAAGGGATAGGTTTACAATGACCTATCTACGTAAACAATCCGCTGTTAAGCTAAATGATACATTGAAGTGTTGAATTTTTCTGATGTTTGTAATGCAAACTACTGATTAATTTTAATAGTTAAACTATGAGAGTGTAGTTAATTACACTCTCACTTATTTAAATGAAGTTAAACTTGCTGATAGTAGGAGAAGAAATTACCAATACGATTAATAGCCGTTTCCAATTCATCTTTATGGGGAAGAAATACTAATCTAAAATAGCAGCCATCAGAAAAGTTAAATGCTTTACCGTGAACCAACAAAATCTTTTCTTTAGTCAGTAAGTCTAAAATCATTTGCTCATCATTGGTAATATTGAATTTTTCAGCATCCACTTTAGCAAAACAGTACATTGCACCTTTTGGCACGACACAACTGATACCATCAATGGAATTTAACATTCTGGTGGCAATGTCCCGCTGTGTTTTTAAACGTCCACCATCCACGATCAAATCATTGATACTTTGATATCCACCGAGCGCAGTTTGAATTGCATATTGGCAAGGGACATTGGCACACATGCGCATCGAAGCTAGCATATTGATTCCGTCGATATAGTTTTTAGCTATTCGTTTGTTACCGCTAACCAGTAACCAACCTGCTCTGAAACCAGCAATTCGGTAATTTTTTGAAAGACCACTTAAGGTAATAAAAAACAAATCATCGGCCATAGCAGCAATGCAATTATGTTGTGCATCGTCGTATAAAATCTTGTCGTAAATTTCATCACTAAATACAACCAAGTTGAACTCACGGGCAACTTCAATGATGTCTTGCAGCACTTCTTTACTGTACACAGCACCAGTAGGATTGTTCGGGTTAATCAATACAATCGCTTTAGTGTTGGCAGTTATTTTATTGCGAATATCAGTAATATCAGGGAACCATCCAGCTTGTTCATCACATTTATAATGTACTGGGGTACCGGACGATAAGCTAACGGCAGCAGTCCACAATGGATAATCAGGACTAGGAATAAGGACTTCATCGCCATTATTCAACAATGCTTGCATTGCCATTACAATCAATTCGCTAACACCATTGCCGATGAATACGTCATCAACGGAAATGTTTTTAATGTTCTTTTGTTGGTAATACTGCATTACGGCTACACGTGCCGTATATATACCACTGGCATCAGAATAACCCTGCGCGGTGGGCAAATTATGAATAACATCTTTTAGAATATCTTCTGGTGCGGCAAATCCAAATGGGGCAGGGTTACCAATATTAAGTTTGAGGATCCTATGTCCCTCGTCTTCCATTTTTTTAGCCGCATCGAGGATAGGTCCTCTAATGTCGTAACATACGCCCTCTAATTTGTTGGATTTGTTAATTATTTTCATGAATGCCCACACCTTAATTTGATAACACAGAATAATACAACCAAGGGGTTAGTGTTAAGAGGGATCTAATAATTATTTTTATATATGACTCGTATTTTTTGCATAACATCTGTTTACAAACTTAATCTTGTCTAAAATCTTTAGATCTAGCACTCTAAGGTCGAAGTATATTTAGGAATACACCATTATGCCTGTTCCATTAATTTGGTTAGGAGCTGGAATCGCAGCTTTATATGCTAGTGATAAAGTACACCAAGCAAATAAAATTAAGCGTCAGTATGTGAAACATTATCCGGGTGAAGAACAAACTCTAGTTCATCTTCAAGACGGAGCTATTGTGTGTTGTGGCATATTTGGTGTGTTTGAACATTCTGGGATTTGGGTGGATGGCAATATAATTGAACTGAAAGGGAATGGGCTAATTCGGGGGATTTCTCCGCAGCGTTTTTTATCCAATAGAAGTGGTAAATGTATATACGTTTTATGTGATGATTTAGGTTTGCCACTCATATCTAAACATGCGGCTTCAATAGCCGCTTCTAAGCTATACACCTATAGTGACTATGATTTAATTAAAAATAATTGTCATCGTTTTGTGTGGAATTGTGTGTCTCATTCTGAAGAAGCGATCACTAGTTTTTCTGATCTCAATAAAGCTCTTTTTGGTTATTTTGATTCCTCTTTAAGTTGGCGTCCTGCTAATTTTAATGCTTAACCCTTGCTACTGGCGATTAAATATTGTTTCTATATTGTTATTATTGTGTTAATTATGGTTCTATTCATGTGGACTCCTAGTCTTTAGAAAATTGTTTAGTTGAACAATATTTCAGCGAATAAATGGCAAACTTTCATTGCTTGCTTATACTTATTGATATGTCCAATTTGAATGATAAATGTGTTTCCAACCGAATCGATTTAAAATTTTGGAGTTAAGTATGTCACAGCATTTCCAAGAAGAACCCCATAATGCAATAACAGATAGCAGCATTGCCCGCGTTATTCCATGTAATGAACTAGCATTTTCAGACCCTTTCAAATGGCTCGCATTAGGATTTAGAGATCTGTTAAGAGCACCTATTTTAACCGTCTTCTTTGGTGTGTTTTTTGCTCTCATACCTTGGGTTATAACCTACTTAGTTGCACTGACTGGTTGGCACTTGGTTATTTTACCTGCGATGGTTTGCTTTATGCTTATTGGGCCTTTTTTGGCGGCGGGGTTGTACGATATTAGTTGGGAATTCGGAAAAGGACATAAGCCAACACTATGGCACGCGGTAAAAGCGGTGAAACGTAATGCGGTGAACGAGTGGGGATTTGGCATTTTGCTTATGGTGTTGATGATTTTTTGGTTACGAGTTGCCTCAATGATACATGCATTATACCCATCATACCTGGGAGATAACTTAGAAGAGTTATTACCATTCTTAGTGTTAGGAACCTGTGTCGGTGCGGTTTTCACTGGCATCGTATTTCTGCTCAGTGCATTTACCCAACCTATTTTAATGGAACGTAAAGTAGACTTGGCTACTGCAGTATTAACTACGGTTAACGCAGTTTGGTTGAATAAAGGCCCTATGTTTGTTTGGGCAATGATTATTTTTGTGGCAGTGGTCATAGGGTTTTTAACTGGTTTTGTTGGATTTGTGCTACTCATGCCGCTAATAGGGTATGCCACATGGCACGGATATATTGAAACAATTCAAACCAAACGCGAACGCAAATTTGAGTAATCCATCCCATTAAATAACGGGTCTAGCAACTAGATCCGTTAATTTATTCCTTAAGTAAGCAGTCAACAAAGACTTATTTGGTTTTGTTAGCCTTAGATGCAAACTTCTATTACTTAACTATTTTCTCCATGAGTGATTAATAACCTCATTCACCTCTATATCCCGCAACTATGTATTAATTTTCCAGCTTACTTAAACAAACTTAATTGAGTGAATAATTAAATAGGATAAACATCCTAATTAGTTTGGTGTTCTTAGAATACTTCTATCTCATCTGTATTTTGCACCATTCATTTTCGCAACACATCTCCCGTAATTGTGAACTAGAATTAACATATTAATAACAGTTTATTTAACTCCTAACATAGGTTCTTAAATGAAAGACAGAAATCACCTTTCCGATATCGGGATGATCCATGAAGTACAAATGATTACCAATGGATTAGTGGACATACCCATGCTGCAATTATTATCCCCTGAAGGTACGGAGCATAATCATCAGCCCTGTCCTGAGTTAAACCAAGAAACCTCAGAAAAAATTCTAAAAACCATGCACTACATTAGAATTTTAGATGAGCGCATGATTGCTGCACAACGGCAAGGAAGGATCAGTTTTTACTTGGCTTGCACAGGCGAAGAAGCCGCTACAATCGGCAGTGCAGCAGCATTAGAACCCCAAGATATGATCATGTCTCAATACCGCGAGCAAGGCTCGTTAGCATACCGCGGATATACAACTAAACAATTTATGGATCAAATGTTTAGTAATCAAAAAGACCCAAATAAAGGTCGCCAAATGCCCATTCACTACGGCGATAAAGCATTAAATTTCATGACTATTTCTTCTCCTTTGGGAACGCAGATCCCACAAGCATCAGGTTATTCATACGGACAAAAAATGGCGGGGTTAGATGCGCTAACTATTTGCTACTTTGGCGAAGGAGCAGCATCCGAAGGCGATTTTCATGCCGGTTTAAATATGGCGGCAGTGTTAAATTGTCCCGTTATCTTCTTATGTAGAAATAATGGATACGCGATTTCCACACCAGCGGAGGAGCAATTTGCAGGAGATGGCATTGCATCGAGGGGGATTGGTTACGGTGTTCGCACGATTCGAGTCGACGGCAATGATGTTTTGGCCGTTTTTGCGGCAACAAAAAAAGCGCGAGAGGTTGCACTTAAAGAAAAATGTCCAGTATTAATTGAAGCTATGACGTATCGACTTGCAGCCCATTCGACTTCGGACGATCCCACTGGGTATCGCTCTAAAGAGGAAGAGGCTAAATGGAGATTAAAAGATCCACTGCTACGCTTTGAAAAATGGATGAAAAGTAAAGGCTGGCTAGACGAGGAGGCAATTAAACACTTTGCCAGTGAGTCCCGTCAGGAAGTATTGCAAACCTTAAAACAAGTGGAAAAAGAGCCCATCAATCCCATTGAAGATATCATAGAAGATGTCTATGACGCACCACCATGGCATTTAAAAGAACAACTTCAATCACTTAAGCAACATATTCGTCAGTACCCAGATGCCTATCCGAAGACTTCAGGGAGAATTAAAAATGACTAAAATGAACATGTTACAAGCCGTGAATAATGCATTAATTACGGCTATGGAAGCAGATAAAACTGCAATGGTTTTTGGTGAGGACGTGGGTCACTTTGGTGGAGTATTTAGAGCCACAAGCAATTTACAAGAAAAGTTTGGTAAAGCGCGTTGCTTTAATACACCGTTAACTGAACAGGGAATAATAGGGTTCGCCAACGGATTAGCATCGCAGGGATCAACGGCCATTGCTGAAATCCAGTTTGCTGATTATATTTTTCCTGCTTTTGATCAAATCGTAAATGAGACATCTAAATTTAGATATCGCTCCGGCGGACAATTTACCTGCGGAAGTTTAACCATAAGAACACCCTACGGCGGTGGCATTGCCGGTGGCCATTATCACTCACAATCTCCAGAGGCTTTTTTCGCTCATATTCCAGGTATGAAAATAGTCATTCCTCGAAATCCATACCAAGCTAAAGGGTTGTTACTCGCCTCAATTCGAGACGACAACCCCGTTCTATTTATGGAACCTAAACGTCTTTATCGAGCCTCTGTAGGAGAGGTACCAGAAGAAGATTACGAACTCCCCCTAGGTAAAGCAGAATTGGTGAAATCAGGTACTGATATTAGCTTACTGGCATGGGGTGCTCAGGTGGAAATACTGCAAAAATCCGCAGAAATGGCAGAAAACGACGGTATTTCCTGTGAAATTATCGATTTGCGCAGCATATTGCCTTGGGATGTAGAAACAGTGTGCGAATCAGTGATAAAAACAGGACGTTTGTTAATTAACCATGAAGCACCGCAAACAGGTGGTTTTGCCAGTGAAATTGCGGCGACGGTTCAAGATAAATGTTTTTTACATTTAGAATCTCCCATCGCTCGTGTCTGTGGCTTAGATACTCCTTATCCTTTGTCACATGAAAAGGAATACATGCCCGATCATTTAAAAACCTATGAAGCCATTAAACGCTCAGTCAATTATTAATCAGGAGACATACCATGCACGACTTTATATTGCCTGATATTGGCGAAGGAATTGTAGAATGTGAACTCTTAGAGTGGCTAGTAAAAGAAGGGGATTTGATAGAAGAAGACCAACCCGTTGCAGAAGTCATGACAGATAAAGCCACTGTTCAAATTCCAGCGATGCACGCTGGAAAAGTGAGCAAGTTATATTACAAAGTGGGGGAAGTGGCTAAGGTTCATGAACCTTTATTTGCGTTAGATGGAGACATTGAAGATAAGCAAAATATTCAAAACAGTTCTAAGGATGACGCCCGTAAACAACCTAATACTGAAAATTCAACACCTAACAGCGAAAAGCTCACTCAGCAAACCAACTCCTCGGAATCTGATTTGACTTCTCAACAAATCATCGATTTTATTCTACCCGATATAGGTGAAGGGATAGTTGAGTGTGAAATCGTAAAATGGCTAGTTGAGGAAGGTGAAAAAGTAGAAGAAGACCAAGCCGTGGTCGAGGTTATGACTGATAAGGCTTTGGTTGAAATCCCAGCAAAATATTCAGGGTTCATTAATCAATTACACTATCAACAAGGTGACATTGCGAAGGTTCATAGTCCCTTATATTCACTTAACACCGCTGAGGGGGAAAAGACTCACCGTAATGTTAACGAGGATTCGAATAAAGCGACAAAACAGAATCAAAATGAGAAAAGCAGCGCGCCGGAACAACAAGCAATTAAAAAGAAAGCCTTAGCCAGTCCTGCCGTTCGCCGCTTAGCCAGAGAAAATAACATTGATATAGCCAGCGTATTGGGAAGTGGTAAAAAAGGGCGAGTGTTAAAACAAGATATTGCCGTTCACATGAATAAAATCAACCACAATGAAGTATCGAAACAAAACGATAACCCAACGGATAATAATGTAACCCAAGGCAATCTTAAAGAAAGTTCGCAACACAATAATAGGGTTGAGCCCATTCGTGGCATCAAAGCCATAATGGCTAAACAAATGACTGATTCTGTATACACTATTCCTCACTTTAGTGTGAGTGAAGAAATTGAAATGGATAGGTTAATGGATGTGCGTCGAGATCTGAAAAAAGAGTTTGCAGAAAAAGGCGTTAAGTTAAGTATGATGCCATTTTTCATTAAATCCCTCTCTTTGGCGTTAGAACAGTTTCCAATCATTAATAGCCAAGTTAACCCCCAATGCACAGAGATAACCTATTTAAAACAACACAATATAGGCATTGCTGTTGATTCAAAACTTGGTTTACTGGTGCCAAACATTAAAGGCGTTGAAAACCTCTCACTGTTTGAAGTTGCCCAAGAAGTTGAACGTTTAGTAGGCTTAGCTCGAGAAGGTAAACTGTCTAATCAAGACTTAAAAGGCGGGACGATTAGTATCTCCAATGTCGGCGTAATTGGAGGTACCACAGCAACACCGGTGATCAATAAACCTGAAAGCGCCATCGTTGCCTTAGGCAAAATACAACGACTACCCAGGTTCGATGAAGATGATAATGTGATCCCAGTGAATATTATGCACATCAGTTGGTCTGGAGATCACCGCATTATTGACGGCGCAACTATGCTGAAGTTTAGTAACCTGTGGAAGTCCTACTTGGAAAACCCAATCCGTATGCTGACTGAATTGAGTTAATTTTATGGTTTGCCATATTTTACCAATATGGCAGATGGTTTTTAAACCTTGGTGGTAGCGCCTTATTTAAGTATCATTGACTGATGTACAGTTATAAAAGTAACGATTGAGATGTTAAGTTATCGTCATAGTTTTCATGCAGGTAATCATGCTGATGTTTTAAAGCATATTACCCAGATGTTGATCATCAAAAAACTGAAAATGAAAAGCAAACCTGCGATCTATATTGATACCCATAGTGGCGCAGGTTTATATGAACTAAAAGGTGAAGAGGCCCAAAAAACCCAAGAATTTAAAAGTGGTATCACGGCCATTCAAGATTATCAGTCGAAGCAACAGGGTATTGCAGAATATCAACAGCTCACAAATGAATTCATCACTGCTAATCAATACCCTGGGTCGCCACTTATCGCAGCCAATATGCTTCGTGAGCAAGACAAGATGGTGTGTATGGAATTACACAATACTGAAATTGACAACTTGCGAACCAATCTATCTGCTTATGGCAGTTTAGCAACCATTGGTGTTCATCACAGAGACGGATATGAAGGGTTGCTAGCTATTTTACCGCCAACTCCAGCAAGAGGTCTTGTCCTGATCGATCCCTCCTATGAAGTTGCCAGTGAATATCAGCAAGTTGTGACGACCCTCAAAAAGGCAATAACAAAATGGTCGGTGGGGATTTTCGCTATTTGGTATCCTCTTTTATCCAGTCGAGCAGGTCAGAAAGCTGGATTAAGTGAAAAAATGCTCGACGAAATTGCTCAGTTTGACTGTAAAAGTGTACTCAATGTTGCAATGCAGATTACACAAAATACAGGAGATGCGGGTATGTATGGCTCTGGTTTAATAATTGTGAATGCGCCATGGCAACTGGATTCTGATTTAAACGACCTACTGCCTGAATTATTAGCCCACCTAACTCCAGACAAAGTGCCTGGCAAAGCCTACGTTGAGTGGCTGAAAAAGCCTGACTAACTAAGGTCACCTAAGATGACGGTTGCTGATCTAAAACATTTTTATATTCCAGATGAACAATCGATTTATCTTTTGTCTCATAAAGATGCTCAAAAATTAAAAGATTGGATCAAATTATGTAAAGAGCAACTCGAGTTGCTTGGTTACAGTAACATCGAGCTTATCGGTAAAGGCGCGTTTGGATTTGCATTTGCAGGAAGTGATCCTCGCCAAAATCAATTAGTGTTTAAGTTCTCGCGTATTAACCTGCCTCAACATGTTCAGGAACAGCTGGAAGACGAGGCATTTATGCTAAGTCAGGTTGAACACCCCAACGTACCTTCACTAATCGAGTTTCAGCGAATTAAAAAGCAAGCCATATTGGTAATGGAAAGAGCTAAAGGTGTTGACTTAGAAGTATACTCCCTACAAAAAGGTCCATTGTCAGCGCGACTGATCACTAAAATTGCCGCTCAACTTTGCGATATTTTGTTATTTTTACGCCAACATCAAGAGCAAGGCACAACTAAACCAATCGTGCACGGTGATATTAAACCTTCTAATATTGTGTTTGATGAGCACACAGAAACCATCGGTTTAATCGATTGGGGATCCAGCGTGTTTGCGCAAATGGATCACCAAGGACAATATATTGCCAACAATGTTATGGATTTAATGTCTAGTGATTTGCAACAAACAAACGCACGTCTTGGAGATGTATATTTCATTGGTGACGAACAATTAAACGGTCAGTTATCTAGTCCGAGGTTTGATGAACAAGGTTTGGCGAGCACACTTTATGCGTTGGCGTCTGGCCAATCTAGTCGCTTTGGACGGCATATTATCACGCCTAACTCATTAGGATTGCCAAAAGAGTTGTCAGAGGTGCTAACTGCGATGTTAAGTGATGATGCTGATAAACGTCGATTGGGCGGTGACTATTATATGAAAAATATGAAATTCATGAAAAATGTTGTGTTTGCCAAATCAGATGTAAATGAACATATTGCACTTATCCCCACTTGGAGTTTTGCCAAGAAAAAAGACATCGATACCGTGGTATATAGCTCAAGGCGTTCATTTTTAAAGCTTGAAAATAGTGATATTTCTACTGAATTACATTATGTAAACGATGCGCAATTCGAACGTTATTACAAAAATTACATGCAGGGAATGGGAGAGACCGAAAAAGCCTTTATCTCTGCAGTAGGGAGACTAGGTAAATATCCCGTTGTAGGTGGTTTAGTGCTGAGGTGGCAACCAGAAGGCGTTTATATTGACTCTAGTTTAAATTTGTATGATCCGACCTTGAAACGTTCATTTGATGTATCCGTAAACAATGTTATTACCCTAGCGAGGGCTATTCACAGAGTAGGGGTGTTTAAAAGCTGCATGTTCAATGCACGTGATACCTTGCACATAGAACGAGATAGTGAAAACATACCTTATCAAGTTGAAACTGACATGCAAATCCCCTATGAATTAAGTCACACCTCGATAACAGAGGATCAAAGTCGTAATCATTCTTACTTTGAAGATGGCGAAGACCCGGATGAGCTGCTAGTTCTACCTGACAAAATGATGGTCATTATTCGGCAATTAAATAATATTCATCATACTGGCTGTATAATATTTGAAGCATTACCAACGAATTTAAAAATACACAGTTATTACACCTTACTTGATCACAGTATGGAGAAGGAATTTAAAGCCTTATTAAAAACCATAATTGAGTTAGTGCCAGAAATAGAAGGATTAGGGATTTCAGGATTTATGAAATTGCCGTATAAAGACACGCGTTACTTTGAACATGCTTCGGGTTTACCAGAAAAATTTCATCCAAAAAAATTAAAAACAAATTAGCGCAATAAACAACGGGGAGTATTGCATGGCAGAAGTGACTTTAAAGTCTTTATTGCAGTTAGAAAAAATTGAAGATTCATTGTATCGAGGGCAAAGCTGGGATCTTGGTTTTCGCGCTTTATTTGGTGGTCAAGTTATGGGGCAAGCGTTAGCTGCCGCTCATAATACGTTGCCAGAAGGTAGGATATCCCATTCGTTTCATTCCTATTTTCTACTACCAGGAGATGCCAATTATCCAGTGGTGTATGAAGTTGAAAATGTCCGAGACGGTAGAAGTTTTTCAACTCGTCGCGTTAAAGCCATTCAAAATGGTAAAAACATTTTCTATTTAACGGCGTCTTTCCAAGCTCCCGAACAAGGTTTAGAGCATCAGTTCGCTGATATGCCAGATGTGCCTCCACCAGAGGAAGTGAAATCTGACTTAACCTTTTTTAAAAGTGCATTAGACAAGATTTCAGAGCGCATGCAAGAAGCAATTAGTTATCATAAGCCCATAGACAGCAGAACCGTACAAACCATTGATCCATTGCAACCTGTTAAAACAGAACCTGAGAGATATATATGGATGCGAGCTCAAGAAGTGGTTGAGAATAATTTAAATTTAAATCATGCCATGTTGGCCTATGCGTCAGATTACCATTTTCTGGCGACCTGTTTGCAACCCCATGGTATTTCAGTTAGGAACACACAACTTAGGATGGCAACTATCGACCACTCTATGTGGTTCCATCAGCCTTTTAAATTCGATGAGTGGTTATTGTACGTGGCTGAAAGTCCGTTTACCGGCGGAGTACGTGGTCTAGTTCGTGGTCAATTTTTCAATCAACAAGGCGTGTTGGTAGCTTCAACCATGCAAGAAGGTTTGATGCGACAAGTAGAGAAATAAAAACACAATAGGAGAGTCAATGTGATTTACTCATTAGGCGAACGCAAAGCCGTCGTTGCAGAAAGTGCGTTTATTGCGCCCGGCAGCCATGTAATTGGGTCTGTTAATTTGGCAGAAAATAGCAGTATTTGGTTCAACGTAGTCATTCGTGGTGATTGCGATCAAATAACTGTTGGTCCAGATACGAATATCCAAGACGGTTCCGTATTACACACAGATTACGATATCCCTTTAACAATAGGTAAAGGTGTAACGGTTGGCCACAAAGTGATGTTGCATGGGTGTGAAATTGGCGACTACAGTTTAATTGGTATTAATGCTGTGGTACTAAATGGAGCAAAAATTGGTCGCTACTGCTTAATTGGCGCAAATAGCTTGGTCACCGAAAACATGGAAATACCCGACGGTTCGCTGGTTATGGGCAGTCCAGCAAAAGTTGTTAAAACGTTGAGTGAAAAACAACAGGCAATGCTAAAAGGTTCTGCGGAACATTACGTCAATAACGCAAAGCACTATATAAGCAATCTGATTAAAGAATAGCGTGGTTAAGATTGGCATTTAAAAAAGGCCCGGTACTATCTCTAGTGCCGGGCTTAGGGGAATGGCTCTTCAAAAGAGCCTTGCGCTAACTAAACTTCTTCAGGGAGAAGTCTTCAAAAATCAAAATATTTGATTTGAATATTTAGTTTAGAACAACTTTGCCGAAATATTAAACAAATTTACCAACTAAATTTAAAAATAGCTTAATATCAGTGATTTAGTCGTCCATTTTTCATAGTCAGTAGTTCATAATTATCACTTAACCCACACCTTATACCTTCCTTGTATACAGGTTATCCACAAGGGGGGGTAAAAAATAATCTCTAGTCTTACCGTCGTTTAAAGTAATTTAGGAAATGAAGAGCGGTGATTGCATTCTTTTTGTGAATGTTGGATATGCTGATCTTGTTGTTTCTTAAATCAACTGTAACACTATGGCCGTTTTAACCTAATGAGAATCTATTTTATGACTTCAAATGCTACATCATTTATCCCGACGGTTCGTACTCTCATGGGGCCTGGTCCTTCAGATGTTGATCCAAAAATTCTGACGGCCTTATCTAGACCGACAATAGGGCATCTAGATCCACAGTTTATTGACTTGATGGATGAGATTAAATCGCTCCTTCAATATGCCTTTCAAACAAAAAATCAACTCACCATGCCTGTTTCTGCACCAGGTTCTGCAGGTATGGAAGCCTGCTTTGCAAATTTAGTGGAGCCCGGTGACAAAGTGATAGTCTGCCAAAATGGTGTGTTTGGTGGCCGCATGAAAGAAAATGTCATTCGTTGTGGTGGCACTGCGGTCATGGTGGAAGATGAGTGGGGTAAACCCACTGATATTCAAAAGCTAGAGCGAGCCTTGGAAGAAAACAAAGACACTAAAATTGTCGCCTTTGTTCACGCAGAAACCTCTACAGGAGTTAAAAATGATGCTCAAGCTTTGTGTAAACTGGCTAAAAAATACAACTGTCTAACCTTAGTGGATGCGGTTACCTCCCTGGGAGGATGCGAATTAAGAGTTGATGAATGGCAAATCGACGCCATTTATTCAGGTACTCAAAAATGCTTATCCTGCGTGCCAGGTTTGTCTCCGGTGTCTTTCAGTCAATTAGCCATTGATGCCATTAAAGCCAGAAAAACTCCCATTCAAAGTTGGTTTCTCGACATGGATTTAGTAATGGGGTATTGGGGAGCAGGAACTAAGCGTGCATATCACCATACCGCGCCTGTGAACAGCCTGTACGCGTTACATGAATCCCTTATCATTCTTAAAGAAGAAGGCTTAGAGGCCGCTTGGCAACGTCATCAAGACATGCACAATAAATTAAGGGAAGGCCTTGAAGCGTTAGGTCTTGAATTTATTGTTGAAGAAAAATATCGCCTGCCTCAATTAAATACCGTTCGTATCCCTGATGGCGTCGATGATGCCAAAGTAAGGGAAATCTTACTCAATGAATATAATTTAGAAATAGGTGCAGGATTAGGTTCATTAGCTGGAAAGGTTTGGCGAATTGGTCTGATGGGCTATGGTTCGAATCTGAAAAACGTTAATTACTGTATTGAAAGTTTACAAGCCGTTTTAAAATCAGTTAGTTAATTTCGAGCTGATTTAAACCTTGCCCACGAAAACGATAAAAATCCTGTCTATTACCGAACAATAGGCAGGATTTTCTTTCATCATATTGATTCTATGGTAATTTACTTACTTTCAATCAACCTCATAAGTCAATATGTTACATCGAATTTGGTTAGCATTCATTTTGTCGGCATTTATCGCCACACTCTGGCAGGTTATCTTTAATAATAATATAGGTAGCTTTAAAGAGGTGATGGATGCCATTTATGCTATGGCCAAGTTAAGTGTCGATATCTCCATTGGTTTAATTGGCGTATTAGCTTTTTGGTTAGGTATTTTCCAAGTTGCAGAACGTTCAGGCTTAGTCACCAAATTATCCATAGTGTTAGAACCACTTTTACGCCGTCTCATGCCTGAAATACCCAAAGGGCATCCCGCCATTGGCAGTATTACTATGAACATATCGGCAAATGTGCTGGGACTAGATAACGCTGCAACGCCTTTTGGCATAAAGGCAATGCAAGACATGCAAAGCTTAAATACAGCGAAATCCACTCTTACCAATGGGCAAATAATCTTTTTGGTCATGAATACATCTTCTGTGACACTGTTTCCCATTGCCGTATTCTTATATCGAGCAGAGCAAGGCGCAGCGAATCCAACAGACGTATTTATCCCGATTCTTTTGTCTACATTTGCATCGACCTTTATAGGATTATTAGTGACATCGTGGGTGCAAAAAATTAATTTATTTAACCGTGTGGTGTTTCTTTATGCCGCTGGGGTGATTTCGATTTTAGGTGCGCTGATTATTTACTTTTCCACTTTAACTGCTCAGCAAATGGCAAATCAATCATCTATTGCGGCCAATGGATTATTACTCACTTTTATTATCATAGTGTTAAGTGTTGGTGCTCAAAAGAAACTAAATTGCTATGAATTATTTGTTGAAGGAGCTAAAAAAGGATTTGAATTGGCTATTTCGCTGATCCCTTATTTAATTGCAATGTTGTTTGCCATTGGTATGCTCAGAGCCAGCGGTTTACTGGACATGGTAATGGGAATTATCGCCAACGGTGTAAATTTTATTGGGATAGATAATCGATTTGTTGATGCAATTCCCAACGCATTAATGAAACCTTTGAGCGGTTCTGGTGCCAGAGCATTAATGATTGAAACTATGCAACATCATGGCGCCGACTCATTTGCAGGTCGCCTAGCATCGGTGTTGCAAGGTTCAACAGAAACCACGTTCTACATTTTAGCTGTATATTTAGGAGCGGTTGGGATTAAACATAGTCGGTATGCTGTTGCATGTTGTCTTGCTGCTGATTTGGCGGGAATTGTTACAGCAATTTTGGTGGCTTATTGGTTTTTTGGTTAAACTAAGGGTTATGCTTTAGAGATTTTGGAAGGTAAAGATATGTTGCGTAAATTAGTCATGTTTTCAAGTATTAGTATTTTGCTTGTAAGCTGTTCAAAAGTAACCCTGGAAAACTACGATAGGGTTGAAATGGGGATGGTGAAATCTGATGTAGAGATGATTTTGGGAAAAGCTGATAATTGCGAAGAAGTGATTGGCACCTATTCTTGTATTTGGGGCAATGAAGAAGAAAAGTATATTAAAGTCAGTTTTATAATGGATAGAGCCGCAATTATCACCAAAAAAGGATTAGATTAAAATGCGTAAATTACTAATTTGTCTATTAATGCTTAACAGCGTTATGTTATCGGCCCATGAGTCTCGCAGTGATATTATTACGGTGAGAGGGCAAGGAAGTATTTTTCAAGCACCCGATATCTTAAAGTTCACCATTGCCGTTGAGGAAAAAGGTGACAATTCGTCGGTGTTAAATGAATTGGTCAACGCTAAAACCAACAAAATATTGTCTGTCCTTGCTAAACACAAAGTGGCTAAGCAAGACATTCAAGCTATGTCATTAAGTTTGTATCCCTGGTATGAACGGGAACGACAATCAAATATTCAAAAAGGTTTTGTATTTAGTCGCAATATTAATGTGACCTTGCGAAAATTTGAAAATTATCCAGCCATTTTAGAAGAGCTGTTCACCTTAAAAGTCAACAGAATCGACGGATTTCGCTATGAAGTTGAAGATCAGCAGCAGGCTTATCTAAATGCCCTAGAAGCGGCGATTTCAGATGGTCATCAACGTGCTAAGCATTTATCTAAAAACCTAGGTATTCAATTAGGTAGCGTAGTGAATGTTGAAGAAACATCGAGTTATCAACCTACACCGCAGCCGTCCGCACGTTCACTCTCTGTATTTAATGAAGCAGCACAATATTTACCTGGTTTAAACGAAATAAATGCGACTGTGACCCTGTCTTTTAGAATACTTAAGTAACGCTTTTGTACTTATTTTTTCGTTAGGACGACTTGAGTTCATCAATCTACTTTTGGAGAGATTAAGTGACTTAATCTCTCCAAAAAATCATTTTAATCTGCCGAAAAAAGATAAATCGTAAAAAAATCACTGAAATTCTAATGATTGAAGGTTAAAATCCAGTTAAATATAGACTTGTCACAAACAAAGGCGAATAGCCTGAAGGTAAAGATGACTACAGATCAAGAAAAAGCTGATTTTTATCAAAGCCTTGCAAAGCAAGCACAAGCGCTAATAGAAGATGAGCGTAACTTAATTGCTAATTTAGCAAACTTAAGTGCATTAATGTTCATGAGTTTAGAGGACATTAATTGGGCTGGATTCTATTTAGTTGATGGTGACGAATTAGTATTAGGTCCGTTTCAGGGCAAACCTGCTTGCATTCGAATTCCAATGGGAGCAGGAGTCTGTGGAAGTGCTGCAGCCCATCGAACCACTCAAATTGTAACCGATGTTCATCAGTTTGAAGGACATATTGCTTGTGATGCAGCGAGCAACTCTGAAATCGTCATTCCCATTCTATCAGGGAGGCGATTAATCGGTGTATTAGATATTGATAGTCCATCGTTGGCGCGTTTTGACTCTATAGATGGCTTGGGCTTACAAAAGATTGTCGATCTTTTGCAAGAGACAATAGTGTGAAAAGTCTTGTAGATGTTCATGTTGTTTTAGCAACCCCCGCTGATCTTGAAAATTGGGATGACGAAGCTGAAGAAGCGGCAGAACGATTAAACACAATTTTACACATGGCTTATGATCTTGCCGATGAAGACATAGACACAAGCCGTTTGGAAAAAATACTACATCACATATGGGTAAACTGGCATGAAGACAGTTACCTTTTGGAAATCGACGACGCGGATTTGCACGACTGGGTTGACCAATTGTTGGCAACTTGGGATGATGCAGAACACGAAGAAGATTATGAACAAAATTATTAATTAGTAGATTGAATGGAAAACCAACAAAAATTTTCGAATAGCAAAGAAGTTATCACTTTTTTAGCGCAAACGTTCCCTAAATGTTTCTCATTAGAAGGTGAAGCGAAACCCTTAAAAATAGGTATATTTCAAGAACTTTCTGAACGTTTAAAAGAAGACGAGCGGATAAGTAAAACGTTATTGCGAGCCTCACTCCGACATTACACCAATAGCTGGCGCTATCTGCATAGTGTAAAAGAGGGGAGTTTTCGAATAGATCTTGATGGTAATCAAGGAGATGCCATTGAGAAAGAACATGCTGATCACGCATTAAAGCAGCTAACTGAAAGCAAAGCTAAAGTGGCTGAAAAGCGTAAATTAAACAACGCTTCTAAAGCAAAACCTGAGAAAAAAGGGGCCAAGGAAAAGCGTGATAAGCAAAATCAAGGGCAATTCAAGGGAACTAAATCCGCAAAACACAAACAAATTAAACAACCACCACCTGAAAAATTGACAGAATCACATTTAGTGGTAGGGACCGAAGTTACCGTTAAGGTTGGAAAGAGCCCACTTCCTGCGACCATTACCGATATCTCAAAAGATGAAGTTCACGTCCAACTGCAAACCGGTATGATAGTGAAAGTGCAAGCTGATAACTTGCGCTTAGCTCGACCTAAGAGGTAGTAAAATGAATAAATTTGTACGCGCTTCAGTTTATAGCGCATTGTTTTGTTTAAGCGCTGGCGCTATCGCAGTTAATTCCTCAAGCGAAGCTGTTGACATTCCTAGTCTAGTGCAAGAATCTCAGCATTCTGCATCAGCTAAGCGAATAAGTTCGCATTTGTTACGTTCCCATTATAAGCCGATTAAAATTGACGATAACTTGTCTGCGAAAACATTCGACCGTTATGTCAGAACATTAGATTTCAATCGTAATTTCTTTTTGAAATCCGATATCGAAGCAATGGAAAAGTATCGATTAAATTTTGATGAGGCCATTGCCCAAGGCAACTTAAACGACGCGTACAGTATTTATTCTTTAAATTTAACCCGTCGATTAGAACGCTTTGAATACGCGATTACCTTACTTGATAAACCTTTCGATTTTGAGAAAAAAGGCGATTCATTAGAGTTTGATCGTGAAGATGCTCCTTGGGCAGCGTCGACTGCAGAAATAAATGAGTTGTGGCGTCAGCGTGTAAAATACGATGCGTTAAATTTAAAATTGGCAGGGAAAACGGCGGAAGAGATTAAAGATCTATTAACCAAACGCTATGAGCGCGCGATTAAACGCCTTTCACAGACTAAAAGTGAAGACGTTTTTCAAACTGTAATGCACTCATTTGCGCGCAGTGTTGATGCTCATACAAGTTATTTGTCACCGCAAAGTACAGACCGCTTTGATATGGAAATGAACCTTTCCTTTGAAGGAATAGGCGCTGTTTTGCAAAGTGAAGATGACTATACGGTAATACGCAGTGTAGTGCCTGGCGGCCCTGCTGAATTATCGAAAAAAATCAAACCAGAAGATAAAATTGTCGGTGTAGCCCAAGGAAAAGATGATTTTGTCGATATTATCGGATGGCGTTTAGATGAAGTGGTTGACTTAATCAAAGGCCCCAAAGGAAGTGTAGTTAAGCTGCAAGTCTTAAAAGGCGCGTCAGAATCTAATGTACCTGAAGTGGTGAGTTTAACTCGAGATAAAATCAAGTTAGAAGATAGAGCTGCCAAGTCAGAAGTATATATACCGGAAAAGGGCACGCACGCTGGCGAAAAACTCGGTGTCATTACCATCCCTTCTTTTTACAATAATTTGCATACAGATGTTAAAAAAGAACTTGCTGATTTAAAAGAAAAGGGAGTTCGAGGTATTGTAGTTGATTTACGTGGTAATGGCGGCGGCTCGTTAACCGAAGCTACATTACTGTCGGGTCTGTTCTTTGATCAAGGACCCGTAGTGCAGATTCATGATGCATCAGGTCGCACCAGAACCGAAAAAGATACAGATGGCATCACCTATTATGATGGCCCGTTAACAGTGCTTGTTGATCGTTACAGTGCTTCAGCTTCAGAAATCTTTGCAGCCGCTATGCAAGATTATGGGCGTGCAGTAGTGCTAGGCGAACAAACCTTTGGTAAAGGGACTGTGCAACGTCACCGTCCATTAGGTCGTATTTACGACCTTTACAGCAATCCATTGGGCAGTATTCAGTATACTATTGCTAAGTTCTATCGTATCAACGGTGGTAGTACACAAAACTTAGGTGTCGTTCCTGACATTAAATTTCCATCAGCAATAGACCCTGATGATTGGGGTGAAAGCCAAGAAGAGAATGCACTCCCATGGGATAGCATTGAACGAGTGAATTACTCAACCTTTAGTGATACCTCAAGTGCATTGACCGTGATGGAACAGAATCACTTAAAACGTATTAAAAATGATCCTGAATTTGCGTATATTTTCGAAGATATTCAACGCTATCAAAAAGAAAAAGATAAAAAGACAATTTCTTTGGTTGAATCTGAGCGTATCAAAGAAAAAGAAGAGCAAGAAGCATTGCGTCTTAAACGAGCAAATGAACGCTTAGTCAGAGCAGGAAAAGAAAAAGTTGAAAAACTTGATGATTTGCCGGAAGACATGGCGGAAATTGATCCATTCCTTGATGAAGCCGCGAGTATTACGTTCGATCTAGTTTCTACAGGAATGTATGCGTCTCATTCAGAAACCAAGTGATCTAAGATTTTATGATGAGGGCTATTTTTAATAGCCCTTTTTTTATAACATCAATACCGTGAGTTTTTAATTCGCAGGCTTTGAAACTTAACAAAAATACATATTTTGGATGAATCGTCAAACACGACAACAGGCTAGTTTTAAACCAGTCAGTTAAACTCAAAATAGGATTATTTTGAGGTCGAGACGGTTTAGTATAGTATTCCTAAAATGGCTAAAAAAATTAGCTAAATACAATAATAATAAAAGGGTACGGAATGAACGCACGTGGAGAGTTTTCTTCTCGACTTGGATTTATCCTCGCTGCAGCTGGTTCAGCTGTAGGGTTAGGTAATATTTGGGGTTTCCCAACTCAAGTCGCTAGTAATGGAGGAGCAGCATTTGTATTAGTTTACGTTGTTTTAGCTTTTCTATTGGCCTATCCAGTTTTAATGGCTGAATTGATAATCGGTCGTGCCACTAGGGCAAATATGGTCGACGCATTGGGACAAATATCCGGCAGTAAACTAGGCCGTGCAACGGGTGCGTGGGGTTTTGTTACAGTCTCATTAATTCTTGCATTTTATGCCATTGTTGCAGGTTGGATGTTGGCATTTTTTCTTGAAACCATAACCCACTTATTAGGGTTAGATGACTTATCTAGTTGGTTAACTAATCAGTCTATTCTCCGTAACTTATTATTTTCAGGTATATTTTTAATATTAACGGCGGCAATAGTAACCGGAGGCGTTAGTAAGGGAATAGAGCGCTGGTCTGTACGTTTAATGCCGACTTTAATGATTATCATTGTGCTTCTAATTGTATATGTATCCCTGCAAGAAGGCGCGATTGAGGGCTGGAAAGCATACTTAGTACCCGACTTCAGTCGTATTATGGATCCAGCCTTATTAATTAATGCCATGGGGCAAGCGTTTTTCTCTATGTCCCTTGGCGTGGGCACTATGCTGGTGTATGGATCATATGTCAGTAAAAATGAACGCTTACCGTCCCTTGGGGCGTCGGTGGCACTCGTTGATATTGGTGTTGCTGTGCTTGCTGGCATGCTAATAATCCCTTCAATGTACGTCGCCCTAAATAACGGTGTACAAATTTTTTCCGATAGTGGGGCGCTCATAGAAGGTGACAGCTTAATATTCACTGTGTTGCCTGCGTTGTTCGACACTATGGGCTCTGTTGGCATTTTTGTCGCTTTTGCATTTTTTGCTCTTATGGTAATTGCCGCTCTAACTTCGTCTATTTCAATGCTTGAAGTACCTGTGGCCTATGTAGTTGAAAGTAAGGGAGTCAAGCGTACTAAAGCGGTTTGGTTATTAGCCCTTTGTGTCTTTGTGGCAAGTTCAATAATTGTGTTTAACTTTGCTAGCCTATTTGGCTTAGTGATTAGTTTGACCACGAAATACAGTCAACCCTTATTAGGCTTAGCCTTATGTCTTTTTGCTGGGTGGGTCTGGAGACGGGATCAGATTTTAGCTGAACTAAAGCATGGGTATGACAATGCGGAGCATTCTTTATTCTGGAAAATTTGGCCTTGGTACGTAAAATTTGTTTGCCCTGTGGTTATTTTCATCATGTTTTATCGCTCAGTTACCGGATAGGGATATCAATTAAATGGACAAGAACACTAAACCAAAAGTCGTTAAAGAGGCAACTATTCTTGATGCGCTCATTCCAATCGTCATTTTAGTCTGTCTATTATGTTCGTCTGTATATTGGTATGGAAGTGATTCATCCTACGGACCAAACCAAATAGCATTGATATTTGCGATGTTTATCGCCTCTGCCGTTGGTATTAAAAATGGTTACACGTGGAAAGAAATTGAGGAGGGGATTGTTAGCGGGATATCCCTATCCCTTGGTGCCATACTCATTCTCTTAGCCGTGGGGGCATTAATTGGTTCTTGGATGCTATCCGGTACAGTGCCGACGTTAATTTATTATGGCCTAGAATTACTTAACCCCTCATTATTTTATACTGCCACCTGTTTAATTTGTGCTGTTGTGGCAATGAGCATTGGCAGCAGTTGGACCACAGCTGCTACTGTAGGTGTTGCCTTAATGGGGGTAGCCAATGGCATGGGCATGTCTGAGGCCATAGCTGCTGGGGCTGCGGTGTCTGGCGCTTATTTTGGTGATAAAATATCGCCTTTATCAGAAACCACAAACCTAGCACCAGCAATTGCTGGTACAAACTTATTCGAACATATTCAGTACATGTTGTGGACAGTGGTACCGAGCATAGTACTAACATTAATAATCTTTACTTTCTTAGGCTTCAATTCTAGTCAAGAATCTTCAGCGCAAAGTATTTTGGATATGCAAAATCTATTGGCTTCGGAGTTTAATTTAGGCATACATTTGCTTATTCCATTGCTCGTTCTGTTGGGGTTGGCGTTGAAAAAGGTTCCCGCTTTCCCAGCCGTGTCTATAGGCGCTATTTTGGGTGGTATATGGGCAGCAGTATTTCAACCTGAAGTAGTACAAGACTTTGCCACAGATGGCCGTGATGGCATCGTTGCTAGTATCACCGTTGTTTGGACGGCTTTGTATGCTGGAGTAAACTTTAGTACACAAAGTGATGTACTAAATGACTTATTAAGTCGTGGTGGCATGTCCAGTATGCTAAATACAATCTGGTTAATCATGTGTGCACTGACTTTTGGTGCTGTTTTAGAGAAAGTAGGACTGTTAAAGCGAATTGTAAGTGCTATTTTAGTCGGCGCTAAATCTGCCGGTGACATGATATCCAGAACAATTTTAACTTGTTTTGCAACCAATGTGATCACCGCAGATCAGTACATGGCAATTGTGATGCCTGGTCGAATGTATAAAAATGAATACGAAAAACGAGGGTTGCACCAATTAAACCTATCTAGAAGTTTAGAAGATGGTGGAACCTTAACCTCACCGCTGATCCCTTGGAATACCTGTGGTGCTTATATGAGCGGCGTTTTAGGGGTAAGTGCGTTAGACTATCTTTTTTATGCTTTTTTCAATCTTATTAATCCAGTTTTAGCTATTGTGTATGCCTATTTAGGCATTAAAATTCTCAGAGTTCCAATGCCTGCATACGCAGAATCGGCTATCAACAAAGGTTAGTTTAAGTACCTCAGATAGCTGATATTTTTGTCTTCTTAATTAGGTCTAAGTATGTCCGATAATCGTGTTATTAAAGCTAAGCGCCGTTTAGATTACCAAGCGCCCCATTTTTTCATTTCAACGGTGGATTTGTCCGTTAAACTCGAAGAACCAAAAACGCAAATTAAAAGTCAATTGCGCATCAAGCGTAATGGTGAGCATCAGCATCCATTGGTATTAGATGGTGAAGAGTTAACTTTAATTGATGTAAAATTAAATGGTAATAGCCTTACAAAGTATGAGCAAACTGCAACATCCTTAATCATTGAAAATGTACCTGAAGATTTTTATTTAGAAATTTATACAGAACTTAATCCCGCTGAAAATAGTTCTCTGGAAGGCCTGTATAAAACGGCTAATGCTTACTGTACCCAATGTGAAGCTGAAGGTTTCCGAAAAATCACCTATTTTATTGACCGACCAGATGTATTAGCTGAATACACTGTAACTATTTACGCAGATCAAAAAGAGTATCCGTATTTATTATCAAACGGCAACAAAATTGATAGTGGTAAACTAGAAGATGGTCGTCATTGGGTAAAATGGCACGACCCGTTTAAAAAGCCGTGTTATTTGTTTGCGTTAGTTGCTGGTGACTTTGATTTGCTCGAAGATCATTATAAAACCACATCAGGCCGTAAGGTTTTGTTGCAGCTATTTGTAGATAAAGAAAAAGCAAACAGAGGTCATCACGCCTTAGCCTCTCTCAAAAAAGCCATGGAATGGGATGAACAAGTTTTTGACCTGGAATACGATCTGGATATTTACATGATTGTAGCAGTAGACTTTTTCAATATGGGGGCCATGGAAAATAAGGGACTGAATGTATTTAACAGTAAATATGTTTTAGCCGATAGTGCCTCTGCAACCGATGAAGATTTTTTCAATATTGAATCTGTTATCGCTCACGAATATTTTCATAATTGGACAGGCAATCGCGTCACCTGTAGGGATTGGTTTCAACTCAGCTTAAAAGAAGGTTTAACGGTTTTCCGTGATCAGCAATTTAGCGCAGATATGAGCTCTCCAGTGGTTAATCGAATTAAAAATGTCAAAGTGATGCGTGAACATCAATTTGCCGAAGATGCCAGTGCCATGTCTCATCCCATACGTCCCGATGAAGTCATAGAGATGAATAACTTTTATACGGTAACTGTCTACGACAAGGGCGCTGAAGTGATTCGCATGATGCACACGTTACTCGGTCACCAAGGGTTTAAGAATGGGATAGATTTGTACTTTAAACGCCATGATGGACAAGCAGTGACCTGTGATGACTTTGTCAGTGCAATGCAGGATGCAAACCAAATAGACTTAGCACAATTCAAACGTTGGTATGGGCAATCCGGAACGCCCATAGTTAAAGTTAGAGAAAGTTTTAATGAGCAAGACGGTACCTATAGTCTTGAATTTGAGCAAGTAAACAACGCAACAGCGGATCAGAAACAGAAGCAAGACTTGCATATCCCAGTCCGATTAGAACTGCTTGATAAAAGCGGAGAAAGCGCCGTTGAACTTTTCAATCTCAAACAAAAACAGCAAACAATGGTTAAATCTGGGTTCAAAGAAAAACCTACGGTGGCACTATTGACGGACTTCTCTGCACCGGTGAAACTTGAGTTTGATTATACTGTTGAGGCTTTATTAGAAATTGCCTTGTCTGCCCAAGATGGCTTTTCTCGTTGGGATGCCACACAAACCCTGTTTAGCGAATATCTCCACGGTAAAACCCCAGCCAGCTCAAAGCTCAGTGTTAGTTCGAAATCCATCGACAAGCTAATCGATGGATTACTCAGCCAAATAGAACCTTCTTCTGACTTAGCGTTAATCGCTGAAATGTTAACCTTACCGAGTATCGAAACCCTTGCCCAACAAGTCACTCGTTATTATGTGGTTGAACTCAACCAAGCTAGAAAGGAATTAGAAAGCTATATCGCAGAAACATTTTCTGAGTTATTTTTAAAAGTATATGAGTCTACTCAACACTCTGGTTATGCTTATCAATCTGAGCAAGTGAATAAACGTAAACTAAGAAATTTATGTTTGTATTACTTAGCCAAAACAGAGCAGGGCAATTCCCTTGTTAGTAAACAATTTGATTCATCAGACAACATGACGGACTCCCTCGGGGCCTTAAAAGCGGCGCAAGCTGCTGTGTTACCTTGTTTCGAAATATTAATGGCCAAGTTTGAACAAAAATGGGCCGATGATCCGTTAGTTTTAGACAAATGGTTTGCATTACATGCAAGTTGCGAAATTCCTGATATTTTATCGCGTCTAGATTTACTCATGAGCCATAAACAGTTTAATCATGATAATCCTAACAGGGTACGTTCCGTTATAGGTACTTTTGCGTTTTACAATGCCATGGGTTTTCATGCTATTGATGGTTCAGGTTATAAATACGTGACCGATTATCTGTTAAAATTAGATGCCAGAAACCCGCAAGTTGCTGCGCGAATTGTGACTCCCTTAACACAATGGCAAAAAATGGATGAAATTCGTGCTGATTTAATGAAATACCAACTAACACGTTTGTTAGCTGTTCCCAATTTAAGTAAAGATGTATACGAAAAAGTAAGTAAAAGCCTCAGTTTCTAAAAAGCTATGCGAACCTACTACTTTAATTTAAACGCTTCTTACGAAATGTGTGAGAAGCTTTATTTGTCTACAAATAACTCAGTTATTTTATATTCTGAGAGTGGTGAACGTATCCAACTCCCTACCTTTAATTTACGGCCTTTTGTTACTAGGCTCGGGTTAAATGGCCGTTTTCGTCTTATAATTACCTCTGAAAACAAAGTCTTTTCATTTGAAAAAATAACCTAATAATACGCAGTTATCAATTGTTTGAATTTTAACCTATTGATAATGGTGAGTTTTTACATTTTTTTTAACTGGTACGATTTCTTCTTGCTATCGAGCCTAAATGATGTAATCATTTTGTGAATATTTTGATACTAAATAAAAGTCGCCTGCATTTTTCGGCGACTAGGGAGAACTAAAATATGAAGTGTGGACCTTTGAAGTTTAAAAAGTCACCGCTTGCACTTAGCATAGCTGCCGTGTCTGTTATGACTTCCGTAAATCTAAATGCTGCATCCTGGGAGAAAGGAGATTGGTCGATAAACTTTGACTCAAACTTCTCGCTAGGAACAAGCATTCGAGTTGAAGAACGTGATTTTTCATTAATAGGAAACAGTAACCATCCCAATTTTGACTGGAGTGGTTACAATGCAGCGACCAACGTTACTTATGCTTCTGCTGATGTATGGGCAAACGCAGATGGCGCTTATTCAACAAATGGAGACTTAGGAAACTTAAACTTTGATAAAGGCGAAGCTTTTTCAACGGTTTTCAAAGGTACCCATGAATTAGATATCCGTTATGACAACATGGGCTTTTTTGCCCGTGGCTTGTATTTTTATGATTTTGAATTAAAAGATGGCACACGAGACTGGGCGAATCCGATTACAGGACAAACTCAAGATCCTTGTGCAGCATCTCAAGCATCTGATGAGTTATGCTCAGATGTAAGACTGCTAGATGCTTTTTTCTATGCCGATTTTGATATTGGTGATGTACCGGTAACCATACGCATCGGTGATCAGGTTGTTAGTTGGGGCGAAAGTACCTTCATTCAACATGGTATCAACACCACTAACCCTGTGGATGTCACCCGAGCACTAGCGCCTGGTGCAGAGCTAAAAGAAGTATTCATTCCTGTCGGAATGGTGTTTGCGTCTTTGGGATTAACAGAAAATCTCAGTTTATCCGCATATTATCAATATGAGTGGGAACGCAGCAGATTGCCACAAGCAGGGAGTTACTTCGCCACCAATGATTTTGCAGGCGAGGGCGGTCAGGCACAAAATATCCAGTTGGGATTCACCGGTAACCCAGATATTAATTTAGACTTCTTACTCGATAGTTTAAATGGATTGCGTTCCGCATTGTTAGCCGGAGCGAACCCATCAGATATTGCAGCGGCTTATTTAGCCTATCCTACCAAGGTAGTCGTAAGAGGGTATAGCGATGCCGCCCATACGGATGCGGATGACCAAGGTCAGTACGGAATTAAGATGTCTTATTATGCTGCTGATTTAAATGATACGGAATTCAGTATTTATCATATTAATTACCATAGTCAGCGTCCGCTTATATCAGGAACTACGTCAGATTTTACTGCTGCTGGTATTGCCCAAGATATGGCTTTTTTAGCCGCAAATGAAATTGACCGCGACAATATTACGTCTTTAGAAGCGTTTACGGAAAGTCAGTTTATGTATCCTGAAGACATTAAATTGTACGGTTTTAGCTTTAACACCAATGTAGGTGAAACAGCCCTAGCCGGGGAAATCGCCTATCGTGTTGACGAGCCTTTACAAATTGATGATGTAGAACTGCTCTATACCGCAATGCCTGAGCAACTAGCAAATGCGGGTATACGTCCCGACTTTGCTGGTATTTCGCAAATGGGTAACATAGGTCGTTCAGTAGGCCCCGGGGAAACTGCCGAAGGCTTTGTGGTGTCAGATACCATACAGATGCAATTAACCACCACCCACGTATTTGGTCCTACATGGGGAACGGATAATTTAATCTTACTTGGCGAAGTAGGGTATGTAAGTATCGAAGATATGCCTGATCCTAACGTGATTAGGTTAAATGGCCCTGGTACATCTAGGACTGCTTCTTTAGAGCCTTTACGCGATGAAAGTGGTAATATTATTTCCACACGAGAAGGGTTACACATTGGTTTATCTAATGGACCTGAAACGAACCCATTCCCAACTGATTATGCTTGGGGTTATCGTATTTTAGCAGAAGCCGACTTTAACAATGTGTTTTCTGGTGTAAACCTCAGAACACGAGCAACCTTCTCTCACGATGTAGAAGGAACAACACCTGATCCATTGTTCTTATTTACAGAAGATGTGAAATCAGCGAATTTAACCTTCGAGTTTGACTATTTAAGCAAATTTTCAGCCGCAGTGGGCTACAGTAGTTACTGGGGTGGTATTGGTAACTCGAATGCACTTTCAGATCGCGACTTTGTATCAGTTAACTTTAAATATTCGATTTAAGAGAAAAACGAAATGATAAAGAATTTAGTAGTAACAACCACTGCTTTAGCATTGGCACTAAGTGTTTCGTTTGCTCATGCGAAAGTATCTCAAGAGCAAGCAGCGAAACTCGGAAATGAACTCACTCCACTTGGTGGAGAAAAAGCCGCTAATGCCGATGGCAGTATTCCGGCTTGGAATGGTGGGATCACCACGCCTCCAGAAGGTTACCAACCCGGTGATTTTCACCCTGATCCATTTCCTGGCGACAAAGTATTATTTACCATAACCGGTAAAAACTATAAGGAATATGCAGACTCATTAAGTGCAGGACAAGTTAAACTTTTTGAAACCTATCCTGATACTTATGAAATGCCTGTTTATCAGTCACGTAGAACGGCTTCCAATCCACAATATGTATATGACGCAGCAAAGGCGAATGCGACTCGCGCTGAGTTAGTTCAAGGCGGTAACGGCATTAAAAATGCGGCAGTTGGCGTTCCTTTCCCTATACCACAATCAGGTGTAGAGGCAATTTGGAATCATATCTTACGTTACCGAGGTGAAGGAATTAAACGCTTTGGTGGGCAGGCTGCACCCACTGCGTCGGGTGATTATACAGTTATAGGATTTGATGAAATTCTATTAGTTGAATATGCAAAACGCGATGCAACCCCTGAACAATTACTCGAAAACAATATGCTCATGAAGTTTAAACAAAAGATTACTTCCCCAGCACGTTTAGCGGGTACCGCATTATTAGTGCACGAAACCATGGATCAGGTTCGCGAGCCACGTCAGGCTTGGACGTATAATACGGGGCAACGTCGAGTTAGACGTGCGCCTAACATTGCTTATGATGCACCAGGAACAGCATCTGATGGATTGCGTACTACCGATGATTTCGATATGTTTAATGGTGCTCCTGATCGTTACAATTGGGAATTGAAGGGTAAAAAAGAAATGTATGTTGCCTACAATAGCTATGCTTTGCACAGTGATAAGGTAAAATACGAAGACATACTTACCCCAGGGCACATAAATCCAGATTTGACGCGATATGAAAAGCATCGTGTTTGGGTAGTTGAAGCGACGTTAAAAGAGGGCTTCCGCCACGTTTACTCCAAACGAGTATTCTTCATTGATGAAGATAGCTGGCAAGTACAAGTTGCTGATATGTATGATAATCGTGGAGAACTGTACAAAGTTGCCGTTGCTCATGGATTAAATTTTTACGATGTTCCTGCACATTGGTCTACTCTAGATGTATATCATGATTTAAATTCAAGACGTTATTTAGCCCTTGGTTTAGATAACGAAGATAAAGTCTATGATTTCTCAGTTAGACCAGAAGAAAAAGAATTTACAGCCCAAGCCTTAAGGCGAGAAGGGATACGCTAACTAGCAAAAAAACGGTTGGCTATGCCAACCGTTTTTGTAATTGAAGATGAAAAGAAGAAAATGAATCGAAGTAAAATTTTGACAATTTTGTTTATCAGTTCTTTCAGTGCATTCTCAGCGTCTTCTGAAGAGTCTTATATGGCTCCTTTAGCGAAAGAATCACTGTTACTGGATGTGGTAAAAAGTAATCAACACATAATCACCGTGGGCGAGCGGGGTCATGTGCTAGTGTCTAAAGATGGTGAAAATTGGCAACAACAAGAGGTTCCCACTTTATCAACACTCACGGCAGTCACTGCGCTCGAGAACCAGTTATGGGCCGTGGGACATGATGCGGTAATTTTACACCAGCAGGCTCAAGGCAAACCTTGGGAAGTGCAAATGTTCGCCCCTGAACTTGAAAAACCCCTTTTAGATGTGGCGTTTTTAGATATCAATGAAGGCATAGCTGTTGGGGCATACGGTACCTTTGTGCGTACGGTAAACGGCGGCGAGAGTTGGGACACTGAAGTTCATCAAGGTTTTCTTCACCCAGATGATATTGAGTATCTGGAAGAACTTCGTTTAGAAGATGAAGAATTTTATCAATCCGAACTAGTATCGATTTTACCTCACCTGAACAAAATTCTACTGGTAGACGATATTTTATACATAGCCGGTGAGGCTGGTTTACTGGCGATGAGTCAAGACAAAGGCATAACATGGCAACGCATGGATGTTGACTACTATGGTTCCTTCTTTGATATTCAAAAATTAAGTAATGGTGACATCATTGCTGTTGGTTTACGTGGAAATATTTTCAAATTATCCGCAAACGAAAACGAGTGGATGGCCATACAATCAGGCATAACGTCGTCGTTAAATATGGTTATCCCCCTGCCTAATTCAAAATTTATAGCAATGGGAAATAGTGGCAATGTGGTTTGTGTCAACGACGAGCAAGTGGTAGATGCCCATTTCGACGACGGTAAAGCTATCAATGCGGGTGTTCTACATAAAGATAAAATTCTGTTAGCTACGGCCAAAGGAATAAAAAGCGTTTCGTATAGTGATGATCTATCCGTTTGTGAAGGAATGAATAAAGAGTTATGAATAAATTGATTGATTTTTGTGTCAGTATAATTTTTCGAAATCGGATTATTGTTGTTTTATTGTTTGTCTTAACGACAGCATTCTTGGGCTATCAATCCTCACAACTTAAATTAGACGCTGGCTTCACTAAAAATATCCCCTTGAACCATGAATACATGGTCAATTATATGAAGCACGCCAAAGACTTTGGTGGTGCCAATAGTATTTTGGTATCTGTTTGTGACAAAGACAGTAATATTTACAATACTGAATTTTTCGATACATTGAAAAATGTTCACGACCAATTATTTTTTATTAATGGCGTTGAACGTTCCCTTGTTAAATCACTATTTTCTTCTTCTACTCGTTTCACAGAGATTGTAGAAGGGGGATTTTCAGGTGGTCCCGTCATTCCTGCAGACTTTGATTCAAGCAACCCAGATGCGCTAGCTTTAGTGGCTCAAAATGTAGACAAGGCTGGCATCGTTGGGCAATTAGTGTCAGACGACTTTGAATGTGCAATGGTATCTGCCCAGCTGTTAAATATTGATCCAACCACTGGCGAAAAGCTTGATACCTTAGTACTAGCGGCTGAGTTGGAAGAGCAGTTACGTGGTCAATTTGAAAACGAAAATACCAGTATTCACATAATTGGTTTTGCTAAAATGATCGGTGATGTGGCGAATGGTGCGAAAGACGTTGTAATGTTTTTTGCCATCGCATTGGCCATTACCGCTGTGATGGTTTATTTCTTTTCCAAATCTATCATGCTAACGATATTGCCACTGTTATGTTCCGTAATAGCGGTTGTTTGGCAACTCGGTTTATTGACCATTTTAGGCTTTGGTCTTGACCCCATGTCTATATTAGTGCCGTTTTTAGTCTTTGCCATCGGAGTTAGTCATGGTGTACAGATGATCAATGCGGTTGGTAAGCGAGTGGTTGAAGGCGGAACTGCCTTGTTTGCGGCCCAGAGTGCGTTCAGAAGTTTGCTCATTCCTGGTGGTATTGCATTGTTGTCTGATACCGTGGGTTTTATGACCCTCCTGGTGATCGATATCGGTATTATTAGAGAGTTAGCGATAACCGCAAGTTTAGGTGTCGCGGTTATTATTTTAACTAACTTAGTTCTGTTACCCGTACTGATGTCTTATGTGAAATTTAGTGAGTCATATAAGAACAAATTTAAAAACAAGGAAAACCGGTCAGATAACTTTTGGAATACCATAGCTCACTGTTCAACACCTAAAGTTGCTTATGTCATCCTGTTGGTTACTGCAATACTATTCGTGTTAGGTTGGATACAATCTTCAAAAATGAAAATTGGCGATCTTCAGGCTGGAACACCGTCACTGCATGAAAGTAGTCGCTACAATCAAGATACCTTTTTAATTACCGACAAGTATGCGATCAGTGTGGATTACCTTTCTATTCTAGTGGAAGCAACACCTGAAGCATGTACCTCTTATGAAGTGATGAATGCCATTGATGAATTGCAATGGAAAATGGGCAATGTAGAGGGCGTTCAATCGACGGTGAGTCTTCCTTCAGTCGCGAAACTAGTGAACGCTGGTTATAACGAAGGAAACCCTAAGTGGCGAGTAATACCGCGTAACCAACAAACCTTAGTTCAAGCTATTGCGCAAGTCCCAACGTCTTCAGGCTTGCTCAATACCAATTGTTCTGTGATGCCAATCATTTTGTTTATGGAAGATCACAAAGCAGAAACCATTCAGCGAGTGGTAGAAGCGGTAAAAGTTTTCAGACAAGATTACGAAACAGATGAACTTAAATTTAATCTGGCGTCGGGTCCAGTTGGCGTTATGGCGGCGAAAAATGAAGCGGTAGATGATGCACAAAATCCGATGATGATGTACGTGTTTGGTGCTGTGATTATTTTATGCCTGCTTAGTTTCCGTTCATTGCGCGCGACCATGTCAGTGGTTATTCCATTGTACGTGGTTTCAGTTCTAGCACAGGCCTTAATGACTTATTTAGAAATAGGCCTAACCGTTTCTACGTTACCGGTAATTGCGCTAGGCGTGGGTATTGGCGTGGATTACGGTATTTATATTCTATCGACGATGAATATTAAACTAAAATCAGGCATGCCTGTCCGGCAAGCTTATTTTGAGGCTTTGAAAGAAAGAGGCAGTGCAGTGCTGTTCACGGGAATTACCCTCGCAGTTGGTGTGAGTACGTGGGTGTTTTCTTCTCTCAAGTTTCAAATGGATATGGGTATACTCTTAACCTTCATGTTTGTGGTAAACATGTTAGGCGCTATAGTTGTATTACCTGCGTTAGCAGCAGTATTCTGGCGCAAACAAAAATAATTTTTGCATAATTATTTGCTTAAACTTCAATGAAAGGGCCGTTCGGCCCTTTTTTAATTAGATTCCCTGCATATTTATATTTTTTGTAAATTTATAGTTAATTTAGTCCTTTAAAAGGCGCCAATTTTTAGCGAAAATAGCCCAACTAAATTATCAAAAACTGTATATATCTCAGCATTTTGACTAATCTAAAAAGAACTTACTTATGGTGTTGAGTAAAAATCAGCACATTTATTAAAACAAGGTAATAAAATGACGGTTGCTAATAGCCAACATTCAGTACTGCTAGAAAATGTATTTAAACTCATTAATAAAAAGCTCGATGAATCCAATGCAGAATTGGTAGAACAGTTTTCTCGTCTATTATTTAAGAATATTTCTGGCGATGACTTGGAAAATCGAAATGACAGTGATTTATATGGCGCGACGTTAAGTCTCTGGAATGAATTCGTTAAGTATAATGGTCAACAACCAAAGATCCGCGTGTTTAACCCTGAAATATCAAAACACGGCTGGCAATCTTCCCATACTATCGTAGAAATCATTGTCCGAGATATGCCATTTTTGGTTGACTCAGTCAGAATGACATTGAACCGGCTTAATATCACTGCTCATTTATTATTGCATAGCCCTATAACTCTGAAACGCAATGATAAAGGTGAAGTACACTCTTTTTTAACTAGTAAAAGCCGAGTGAAACAAAAACTTCGCGAAACTGTTTTCTTAATTGAAGTGGATAGGCAGGTAACTAAAGAAGCACTAAATAATTTAACCAGTGAACTCTTGTCAGTGGTTGATGAAGTATCTCTGGCGGTATCTGATTGGCAATCTATGAGTGATAAGTTAACCAGTATTATTGATAGTTTCCCGTCTACCAATTGTCCCGTTAGCAAAGAACTACAATCGCAAGCTATCGCGTTTTTAACCTGGTTAAATGATCATAATTTTACCCTAATGGGTTATCGTTACTACGATGTAAACGCAATTGAAGGAGATCACCGCTGGACGCCCAAAAACGAAACCAGTTTAGGGTTGATGAAAAATTCCATCAGTGACCGCGATAGAATATTATCCAATATGCCGCAATCGGCACAAAAAGAAGCGTTAAGTAAAAACCCACTTATTTTAACCAAAACAAATAGTCGTTCCAGGGTGAGTCGTCCGGCTTACATGGATTATGTCGGCATCAAGTGCTTTGACAAGGAAGGTAATGTCACTGGGGAACATCGATTTTTAGGGTTGTATGCGGCTTCATTTTACAATAGCAGTGCCACCCAACTGCCTGTCTTACAGAAAAAGATTGAACGAATTTGTGAATATTCTGGTTTTGATAAAAACTCCCATGCATACAAAGCGTTCGTCAATATTATCGAAACTTACCCTCGAGATGAATTGCTTCAGGGCGATGATGAAGAGTTAGGAAATATCATTTTAGGTATTTTCCAGATGCAAGAGCGTGGTATATCTAAGTTATTTGTTCGTAAAGACGCATTTGGGCGATTTATTAGTTGCATGGTTTATGTGCCACGGGAACGCTACAACACTCAGTTACGTAAAGAAACACAGGAATTATTGCAAAAGTCTTTTAACAGTACAGAACAGGTAGAGTTTACGACTTATTTTTCTGAGTCAGTTTATGCGCGAACTCACTATATTGCTCGGGTGCAAGATAATAATGCGGAATTTAATGTGAAGGAAATTGAAAAGAATATTGTAGAGTTAACCAAAAACTGGAGTGACAGGTTAGCCGCTTCCATTAGCGCGACTTATGGTGAAGCAGCCGGAAAAGAAATTGAACAGAAGTATGGCAATGCTTTTTCCCGTAGTTATACGGAGCAAAATTTACCCAGCGTCGCGTTAGTTGATATCAGCAAGCTTGAACAATTAACAGAATCTCATACTTTGGATATGTTGTTTTATCGTCCCCAAGAAGAAGCTCATGACTCCAAAGCAGTAAAACTCAAATTATTTCATCGCAAAGAGCCAATTCATTTGTCTGCCGTATTGCCAATGTTGGAACATTTTGGTCTGCGTGTAATTGATGAGAGCCCTTATAAAATCAATTGTCAGAATGGTGATGTACATTGGATCATGGATTTTTCCATGCTGCATAGCAACAGCCAAAATTTGGACATGGAAGCCGCTCAAGCTCTATTTCAAGATGCATTCGCTAGAGTATGGCATAACACCCTTGAAGATGACCCTTTCAACCGATTAGTCTTAGGGGCAGGGTTAACCGGTAGAAATGTCACCATTTTACGTGCTTATGCTAAATACATGCGTCAAACCGGTAGTTCATTTAGTTTGACCTATATGGCAAATACGCTAGCTAATTATCCTAATATTGCGAAAAAGTTAATTGAATTATTTGCCAATCGCTTCGATCCCAAGAAAAGACGAAGTGAGAAGAAAAACGAAAGTATTTTAAGTGACATTAAAGAGCGTCTCGATCAGGTCTCCAATCTAGACGACGATAGAATTATTCGTCGTTATTTAGATATGATTTTGGCTACCTTACGCACTAACTTCTATCAACCAGATGAAGAGGGCAATGAAAAGCCCTATATGTCTTTCAAATTATTGCCGGAATTAATTCCGGATATGCCGCTTCCCTTACCTAAATACGAAATTTTTGTGTATTCACCGCGAATCGAAGGGGTACATTTACGCGGCGGTAAAGTCGCTCGGGGCGGCTTGCGTTGGTCAGATAGACGAGAAGATTTTAGAACAGAAGTATTAGGATTGGTAAAAGCCCAACAAGTTAAAAACACTGTAATAGTGCCTGTTGGTGCAAAAGGCGGGTTCGTTTGTAAAAATTTACCTATTGATCAAGGCCGGGAGGCAATTCAAAAAGAAGGCCAAGCCTGTTACCGGATTTTTATCCGCAGTCTATTGGATATTACCGATAATATTATTAACGGCGAGGTAGTACCTCCGAAAAATGTGGTGAGAATTGACGAAGATGACCCCTATTTAGTCGTTGCAGCTGATAAAGGAACGGCAACCTTCTCTGACATTGCAAATAGTATCTCCGATGACTTTAACTTTTGGTTAGGAGATGCCTTTGCATCAGGCGGAAGTATTGGTTATGACCATAAGAAAATGGGCATTACAGCACGGGGAGCTTGGGAGTCGGTCAAACGCCACTTCCGCGAGATAGGGGTTGATTGCCAAACCACTGATTTCACCTGTGTTGCCGTAGGTGATATGGCTGGTGATGTGTTTGGAAATGGCATGTTGCTATCAAAACATACTCGACTCATCTGTGCTTTTAACCATTTGCATATCTTTTTCGACCCTAACCCCAATACTGAAAAAAGTTATAGTGAAAGACAACGTTTATTCGAAAACCCGTCGCTAACCTGGGATGACTACGACAAATCATTGATCTCCAAAGGAGGTGGTATTTTTAGCCGTGCTGCCAAGTCGATTAAACTCACCAATGAAATGAAAAAGTGGTTAGGCACAACCCAAGCTGCGATGACGCCCAATGAACTCATTCATAATGCATTAAAAATGCAGGTTGATCTGATTTGGAACGGTGGTATTGGCACCTATGTGAAAGGTAGCAAAGAAACCCACAGTGAAGTTGGCGATCGCGCCAATGATGATACTCGCGTAAACGGCAAAGAGGTCCGCGCTAAAATAATTGGTGAAGGAGGCAACTTAGGCTTAACACAATTAGGCCGTATTGAATATGCTGCACAAGGTGGTCGGGTTAATACCGATTTTATTGACAATGTTGGTGGCGTTGATTGCTCAGATAACGAAGTGAATATAAAAATCTTACTCAATGCATTGGTGAGAGCAGGGGATCTCACCAACAAGCAACGTAACGAACTATTGTATTCAATGACCGATGATGTTGCCGATTTAGTTATTCAAGATTGTTATCGTCAAACTCAATCTATATCTATCACTGAGTTTGGTGGTCCTACCTTGCTCAAAGAGCAGCTGCGCTTTATACACGGCCTAGAAAGAGAAGGAGCGTTAAATCGCGAGCTTGAGTTTATTCCATCAGACGATGAATTATCTGACCGACAAGCATTAGGTAAAGGTCTAACACGACCAGAACTTTCGGTAATGATTGCTTACGGTAAAATGGTATTGAAAGAGAAGCTGAATATCGAGCAGATCACCAACAATCCATATTATGCACAATTATTGGTCAGTGCATTTCCTAAGCAACTACAGGAAAAATTTGTTCCGCAAATGGAATTCCATCCATTACGTGCAGAGATTATCGCAACTAAATTAACCAATAACATGGTTAATGATATGGGGCTCAACTTTGTCTTTAGGATGCAAGAGGAAACAGGCGCTGCAGTTGAAGAAGTGGCTAACGCCTATTCTGTGGTTAAAGCGGTATTTGGTATCGATTCTTTGTGGCAAGAAATTGAAAGTTTAGATAACAAAGTATCTGCAAAAACCCAATTAGGCATGCTGGATTTAATGCGCAGAACCATGCGAAGGGCCTCTCGCTGGTTCCTCCGTCATGGTGAAAAGAACCTAACTATTGCCGATTCCGTTGACTTGTACGTTTCAACCTTTGAAACCTTAAGTGAGAATTTAGAAAATTACTTAGTTGACACAGAATATAGTCAATTAGAAAAATCCACTACGGACTATGTATCTGAAGGTGTGCCAAAATCAATTGCGTATAAAGTGGCGAGTTTGAGCAATATGTTCTGCGCCTTAGATTTAGCACAAATGATCAAGTCAGAAAATAGAAAGCTAGATGTTGCAGCGAGTTTATACTTCAATTTAGGTTCGAAGTTGCAGTTACATTGGTTCCTTGATCAAATTAACAATCAAACAGTGAGTAATCATTGGCAGGCATTGGCTAGAGCTTCTTATCGAGAAGAGTTAGACTGGCAACAACGTTCTTTGACGACCGTTTTGTTATCTGGCGCGCCAGATAACAATGATCCTGAAGATATTTTGAATAAATGGATGGACAACAATACCATATTGTTGGAACGCTGGTATCATATGATGTCAGAATTCAAAACCAGTAACTCACATGAATTTGCAAAATTCTCTGTGGCGTTGCGAGAATTAATGTTGCTTAGTATAAATGCGAGCAGTTAGTGGAATATTAGCAAGCTAATATTCAATAATTTTACAGATAAAAGCCCTGCTAATCAGGGCTTTTTGTTGAGGTCTTTATAGTATGTATCCAATTGTGCAAAAAGCACTGTTCCAATGTGATCCCGAATGGAGTCATGACTTCACGTTAGATTATTTAAAACGTACTCAACATAATGTATTGAAACTAACCTATCAACAAAGTGTGGCCGACCATCCTGTACAGTGTTTAGGTCTAACCTTTAAGAACCCCGTTGGATTAGCAGCAGGCTTAGATAAAAATGGGGAGTGTATTGATGCATTTTCGGCAATGGGATTTGGGTTTATCGAAGTGGGTACAGTGACGCCGCTTGCTCAACCAGGCAATGATAAACCAAGAATGTTTAGGTTACCGGATGCCAAAGCGCTTATTAACCGTATGGGGTTTAACAATAAAGGTGTCGACTACTTAGTTGAGCAAGTTAAACAATCACAATATGATGGTATTTTGGGGATTAATATTGGTAAAAATAAACTCACCGAAGAACAAAATGCCCTTGATGACTATTTAATTTGTTTAAAGAAAGTATATGCGTATGCTGATTATGTAACAGTTAATATCTCTTCTCCTAATACACCTGGATTACGTTCTTTGCAGTACGGAGAAGCCTTAGAACATTTGCTTTTAGGATTAAAAACTGAACAAACTCAACTAGCTCAAATACATGGTAAATATGTACCATTGGTGGTTAAGATAGCGCCTGATTTAACCGATGAAGAGGTTAAGGATATTGCTGAATCATTAGTAAAAACTAAAATTGACGGAGTCATTGCGACGAATACCACCTTAGATCGCAGTGCTGTTGATGGTCTACGATATGCCAAGGAGGCGGGTGGCTTAAGTGGTGAGGTGTTAACCGATAAAAGCCTACATATTACCAAAAAATTAGCTCAATACTTAGACGGTGCGATGCCAATTATTGGCGTAGGTGGCATTCATTCTAGCGCGACCGCTAATGATCGAATAGAAGCGGGGGCGAGTTTAGTACAAATTTATTCCAGTTTTATTTACCAGGGCCCATCACTCATCAAACAAATAGTGAAAGGTCTAAAATAAGATTGCCATTGTGATAAATTTATCTGCATATAATTGCCTTTAAAAAAGAGCTTAATCTATGTTGTTGCCGTCAGGTCATTGGAAGTGGTTTATAGATAAACAATCGCATTTTTTGATGATTGAAATGGATGCTGGGTTATCCTTTCAAACGGCTTATTTAGATTCTCAGCTAAAGTTAATCCCTGAGAATTTATACTTTGAAATCCAACATTCTCAGCATTACATCGAATCACTTGAAGCGATAAATGATTCCAATGTTCCTTTTGAAAATAGTGTAAAAACCCAAATTGCATTAAACGCCACCGCGGCTAAAAGCTTCCATAAACCAGTTTTAAATAAAAGCTGGCTATACAGTAAGCATCCTTATAGTTTGCAAGGTAATGAGCAACAACTGGCTTGGCTAACCTGCAACGGTGAGAGTTACCTTATGCTCACCTTGAGCGCAGAAGGCAATTCGGTGTTGTGTTTAAATTTATCCGACGACTTTCAAACTTCAGATAACAAGATTCACCGTCAGTTTTCATTAATTAACGTCTTCTCAGACCGTCTAACGGCCTTGGAGCAATTAGCAGACGACATCGACGAAACCCCCGATAATCGAACTCACTTTTAAGCTTTGAAATTGGGTAGTTCTTAGATAATTTTATTCCGCTAATCAATAATACCCCTTATACCCACAGCCGTTATCCCGTATAATCGCCGAGATTTTATTTTCTGGTAAATACATGTTTGAAATTCTAGTTACTACCTCGAGGGGACTCGACGGGCTATTACTTGACGAGTTAACGTCTTTATTACCCAATTGCAGCTTAAAAATGCGACCGGGACAGGTCTATTTCAGCGGAGAGCTTAAAGACGTCTACCAAGTTTGTCTTTGGTCCCGTTTGGCCAACCGGGTACTTGTGCAATTGGCAGAAGGTAAAATAGATAGCGCAGAAGAACTTTACGATATTGTCGCCTCAGTACCCTGGCAAGAGCATTTTGATGTTACGAATACCTTTGTAGTTGATTTTGTGGGTACCAATAGAACTATTAATAATACCCAATTCGGTGCACTCAAAGTAAAAGATGCAATTGTTGATACGTTTACTCATCATTTTGGAGAAAGGCCTTCAATTAGCAAAGTTCAGCCTAACATTCGTATACATGCCCGAGTACGCAGAGAAAATTTTGCAGTGTATGTGGATATTTCTGGTCGTAGTTTACACCAACGTCATTACCGCCAAAATACAGGACAAGCTCCTTTAAAAGAACATCTGGCGTGCGCGATGTTACTACGTAGTGGCTGGTATAATGAACCTACAAAACCGCTTTTTGACCCAATGTGCGGTTCAGGGACCATAGTCATTGAAGCGGCGCTCATGGCCTGCAATATTGCGCCAGGATTAGGTAGACAGCATTGGGGATTCAGCAATTGGAAATTACACCTTCCTGAGCTTTGGGAAACCTTAGTAGCAGATGCCCATAACGCACAAACGCTACCTCAAGCAAAAATCTTTGCCAATGATCTCGATAGAAGGGTACTCAACAGTGCCAAACAAAATGCGGATTCTGCGAGAATGCTTGAGCACATTACCTTTTTTAATTCTGATGCCACTAAATTACAAGTGGACTGTGAGCCGGGATACATTGTTTCTAATCCACCGTATGGAGAGAGATTAAACGAGCTCACCGAACTGCTCCCAGTGTTTCAATCTTGGGGGGAACATTTAAAGCAACACTTCCAAGGCTGGCGAGTCAGTTTACTTACTGCAAATAGAGATTTATTCAAACAACTCAAGTTAATTGCCAACAAAGATTACAAACTAATGAATGGGGCAATTGACTGCCAGTTAGTTAATTATGTGTTAGATGAAAAAAATTGTGTAGTAAAACAAACCATTAGACCCGATTCAGATTTTGCCAATCGACTTGCCAAAAACATCAAGTCTTTGTCGCGTTGGTTAAAGAAACAAAACACCAATTGTTACCGACTGTATGATGCTGATTTGCCTGAATATAATGTTGCAATTGATCGCTACGATGATTGGTTAGTGGTACAAGAATACGCTGCACCTAAAGACATTCCAGAACAAAAGACACGCAAACGTTTGCACGATGTACTGTTGGCCTTGCCCGAAGTAACTGGCGTAAATTCTGCGCAAATCGTGGTTAAAACTCGGCAAAAGCAAAAGGGTAGCGAACAATACCAAAAGGTGGCCGAAAAGAAAGTCACATTAGAAGTGTATGAAAATGGTGCTAAGTTCTTAGTGAACTTGTCTGATTACCTTGATACCGGCTTATTCTTAGATCACCGCATTACCCGTGAAATCGTACAGCAACGATCACGCAATAAAGACGTATTGAACCTTTTTGCCTATACTGGCAGTGTTTCTGTGCACGCAGGTTTGGGGGGAGCGAAGTCGGTCACCACAGTAGATATGTCTAAAACCTACATAAACTGGGCAAAACAAAATGTACAGTTGAACAACATCCAATGTGCCAATGAGTTTATTCAAGCCGATTGCATCAATTGGTTAGCTGATCACCAACAAACCTATGATTTGATTTTTATTGATCCGCCTTCGTTTTCCAACTCTAAACGTATGGATTCAACTTGGGATGTGCAACGAGATTACTTACAACTTATTGAGCATGCCGCTAAGCGTTTGAATAATAATGGTGAAATTATTTTCTCTAACAATTTACGTAGTTTTAAGTTAGATACTAATAGCGTTAATGATCTTGGATTATCAGTGGAAAATATAAGTCAGAAGACCTTACCTGAAGACTTCAAACGCAATCCAAAAATCCACCACTGTTGGTTATTGACTAAACAAGCATAGAATACAAGAAGAGTACAAAATGCAGTTAATATTCTATTCTGGTAAAGATTGCCACCTATGTGATTTAGCCATGTCTTTACTGACACAGCTAGGATCAAATTACGACATACACCTGACTAAGGTAGACGTCAAAACAGATCACCAACTATTCCATTTATACGGGGCGCGTATCCCTGTTATTAAACGTGAAGATAACCAACAAGAACTTGGCTGGCCGTTTAATTTAATCCAGTTAAAGGAGTTTTTAGATTGAGCTTGTTACAACTAAAAAATGCTCAACTGTCGTTTGGACACCCTGCTATTTTGAACAAAGGTGAGCTGGTTGTTCATCCAGGAGAAAGGATCTGTCTAGTAGGTCGTAACGGTTGCGGAAAGTCTACATTATTAAAAGTATTAGAAGGTGAACAACCATTAGATGATGGTCAACGTATTATTTCACCTAATGTGAAGATATCCCGTTTACCTCAAGATCCACCAGAGAGTGTAGAGTCAACTTTGTTTGATTATGTCGCTGAAGGGATGGCGGAAACCGGTGAACTATTAAAAGCTTATTTTCATCAAATTAATTTAGTAACGACGGACCCATCTGAAAAAAATCTAAACCTTTTAGAGCAACTGCAACATAAATTGGAACACCAAGATGCATGGCAGTTTGAACAACAAATAAGCCAAGTGCTCACCTTGTTGGGATTGGATGGTAACCAACAATTATCCTCTTTATCTGGTGGTTGGCGACGCAAAGCTGCATTAGCTCGGGCTTTAGTTGGTAATCCAGACATTTTATTGCTTGATGAGCCAACCAACCATTTAGACATCCATATGATCAAATGGCTTGAAGGCATCGTAAAGGATTATAAAGGTGCGGTCGTCTTTGTTAGCCATGACAGGGCGTTTATTCGCGCCGTTGCATCAAGGATCGTAGATTTAGATCGCAGTAACCTCACTAGTTATCCAGGTAATTATCAAACCTATTTAGATAAAAAAGCCGAAGATCTTAAGAATGAAGAAAATGCTAACGCTGAGTTTGATAAAAAATTATCTCAAGAAGAACAGTGGATTAGGCAAGGGATTAAAGCACGACGCACCCGTAATGAAGGTCGGGTGAGAGCCCTCAAAGCGTTACGACAAGAGCACTCACAACGCAACAAATTACAAGGCAGAGCAAAAGCGACCGTTAGTAGTAGTAGTTCTTCAGGTAAAATTGTGTTTGAAGCCTTAGATCTACACTATGAAATCGATAATAAAACGATTGTTAATAATTTAGAATTAAGCGTATTTAGGGGCGATAAACTCGCTTTAATTGGTCCTAATGGTTGCGGAAAAAGTACCCTTATCCGATTACTTTTGGGTGATTTAGAACCCCAATCTGGCTATGTAAAACAAGGAGCAAATTTAAACGTTGCCTATTTCGACCAACACCGTTTAGCTCTTGATCTTGACAAAAGTGTGATTGATGTAGTGGGTGATGGTAAGCGTGATTTATTGGTAAATGGCCAATATAAGCACGTTATGAGTTATTTACAGGATTATTTATTCACTCCCGATCGGGTTAATGCCCCAGTACGGTCCCTTTCTGGTGGTGAGAAAAATCGTCTGTTGCTGGCCAAGTTATTACTGAAACCTTCTAACATTCTAATCCTCGATGAACCAACAAATGATTTGGATGTTGAAACCCTGGAATTACTTGAGGATCTAATCTCAAATTACCAAGGGACCGTTATTTTAGTAAGTCATGATAGAGAATTTGTTGATAATGTCGTAACATCTAGCCTGTTTTTTGAAGGCAATGGTGAGCTGAAAGAGTTTGTAGGTGGGTATACTGATATAGAAAACTGGTATCAGGCAGAAAAAAAACCCACAGAAGACGAAACTTCTGTAAAATCAGCGAGTCCTAAGTCTCAACCGGTAATAAAAAAGACAAAGAAATTGTCTTATAAGCATCAATTAGAGCTGGATTCTTTACCACAAGAAATTGAAAAGCTGGAGAACGAAGTTCAGCTATTACAAACTAAAATAAATGATCCAGAATTTTTTAAGCAGTCCCAAGACGATTTTAATCTTGCGATTAATAAGCTTGCTGAATATGAAAGTTCACTAGAAAAAGCATATGCAAGATGGGATGAGCTAGAAGGTATGTAAAACCTCATGGTTTCACAATATCAAAATACCGACATTAGCTAATTAAGCAGTAATTTACAGGATATGTAATGAAAATAAATCGGCTGGCCTCCGGGCTAACCCTTTGTGCGCTAACCGTTTGTACCGCGCAAGCAGCAAAGTATGAAGTTGTAGAATTACCTTTAAGAGATAAAGGCATTAACAGCTATGCAAGAGCAATTAATGATAAAGGGGATGTTCTGGCATCTATTGCTGACCCCTTTAACCCGCCTATAGATGTAGACTTAATTGATTTTGAAAACGAAATTTTGATAAATGCTCTCAGCGATGCTGACGGTGCATCTGTGGGCAATATCAACGATGATGACTTATTAATTTTATATAGTTTCATTACCTCTGATGCCACTACAACCAATACCTTTTTCCCTCAAAGTAACGATTCAACCAATCCCTTTTTTCAACAAATAGCAAGGGTACAAAGTTACGTTTTAGAAAATACAGAAGTGGAAGAAAAGATTGGGTTCGATGTCATCGAGCAAGATTTGCAAGGTTTAACCAAAAGCGCAGATACGCTATCTACTGGCATTAATAACTTTTCAGCCACAGTAGGTTTTGGAGAGGCTCCATTTTATAAAATAAACTACCGTAATGAAAATGGTCTGAATCTAAGATATCACGTCCAAGATTTTCTCGTTCGGGGTTACATGGATATTAATGGTGTCACCATTGAAGTTCCCCCCATTGAAGATCTAATGGGGGGTATTAGTGTCGCCAATGATATTAACGACAGTTTTGAAGTTGCTGGCTATGGTTCCGTCGATGTGCTCGAAGAATTCGAAGATGTAGTAGAAGTCTGTGACGATAAAAACGAAAGAGGTGATATTCCTAAAGAATATTGTATAAGACAACTCAGAGACCAATATCAGTCTAATATTCGCGGTAGACTTGCTAACTCAGTGTCAAATCGTTATCCAGTTGATCAAACCTTTAAGCGACGCGCTATTATTTGGGAGTTCACTTCCAGCGGTGAACTGCTCAATAGCAGAGAATTGGGTACGCTACTTGAACCTGCTCCAGGTGATGAGACGTTTTACGATAGTCGAGCAAATGCCATCAATAATAATGGTATAGCTGTGGGTGTATCCAATGATTATTATCAAGACTCACAAACCGTAGTAGTGAATAAAGCTGCAATTTTTGACGGCGATGACGTTATTGGTTTTATTAGTGACGAAGAGTACATTGAAAGCACAGCCTTAGACATAAACGATAACGATGTTGTGGTTGGCTATGCGAATAAAATCATCACCTCTGCATCGCGAAATAAGTTCTTCGTTTATGATTATCGTGGTGACGTATTGAGTTTCCCTGATGACTTCTTTGAAAGTTCATCAAGTGTAGCACGTGGGATTAACAATAATGGCTTAGTGGTTGGAGAAGGACAAGTTGATACTGACTTAATCGGCTCCCGTAGAAGCGAAGCATTTCTTTACGATATTAATACTGAAGAGTTTACCAATATTAATGAACTATTGAGTTGTGATTCGCCCTATACCATAGTGCAAGGCGTTGATATTAATGACAATGATGAAATTACAGCTACGGCTGTAGTTTATCGTGAACGCAGCGCTATCAATGGAGAATTAGCTTTAGATGACCGTGGTAACACCATATTTGAAAATATGTCTGTGGCGGTAAAACTTGTGCCAATTCCCGGTGGAAGCATTGATGATTGCCACTTAACCAATGAAACCATAGAGCGTAAAGGCGGCAGTTTATATTACTTATTAGGGCTTGTTTTATTCGTCTTTAGTGGCCGTGTGAGACAAAAACTAAAAGGGTAAATCCTCACTTAACCCTCAGTTAAAATAGTATAAAGCCTCGACTATCATGTCGGGGCTTTTTTATATTTTTCCCTAAATGACCGCCAAACCCGCGCACCCATTGGTGTCACAAATTTGTAATATCAATTAGAAATTAAAAAGGGACGCTATATTCAAAATTGATGTAAAGATAAAAACCTAAAATAATCATATATTTATTGAAAAAGCGTAAATTTTTATGCAATTACGTATTGAACCCTTTTGTGGTTAAGATAGTCTCACTTATGTGGTTCGAATAATCACAAGTATTTTTTTCAATAAGAGGTCACTCAATGAAAAGACAAAAACGCGATAAACTTTCCCGAGCTCATTCAAAAGGCTATCAAGCAGGTATTTCAGGACGTTCTAAAGAACTCTGTCCATTTCAAACAACGGAATCACGTTCCGAGTGGTTAGGAGGATGGCGAGAAGCTATCGAAGACCGCAACATAGGTTTAAATAGTCGTTAAAAATGAGCCCCGTGAGGGGCTTTTGTATATTTGGAGGATCGTTAGAACTATCGAAAACGAGTCCTAGCTTAAAAATTGCTCGTATCTTGGAAAAGACCTACTTTAAGGTTGTCAGCAGCGTAAATTTCTCTACCATCAACTTCAACCACACCCTCAGCCATGCCCATAAACAATTTGCGATTAATTACGCGCTTCATATTAATTTTATAAGTAACTTTTTTCGCTGTAGGTAGTATCTGGCCAGTAAACTTAACTTCGCCAACACCTAATGCGCGACCTTTACCAGGACCGCCACACCAGCCTAAGAAAAATCCAACTAATTGCCACATGGCATCAAGGCCCAAACAACCAGGCATAACAGGATCACCAGGGAAATGACAATCAAAAAACCAAAGATCAGGAGAAATATCTAATTCAGCCAAAATATAACCTTTGTCATATTTTCCGCCAGTCTCACTTATCGTTACGATACGATCCATCATCAGCATATTCGGAGCAGGCAACTGACTATTTCCTGGTCCAAAAAGCTCCCCTTGACTACATGCTAATAGATCTTCTCGACTAAAACTTGATTTAAAATTACTCATTTAGGCTTCTTCTAGTTTATAAAGTGTCTAATTTAGCGAACACTTGTAAGCTAAACAACTCTGAACAGTGAAATTTTCTCAACAAACTGGTATTTTATAATCATTCTAAGGACAAACTTAATTGAAAACTGATTAAATGCAAAAAAATCTTAAAAAAGTTGCTAATGCTGAAAAACAAAAGCGCTACCGACAGCGCCAAAAAGAATTGGGGCATAAGCAAGTTCGCGGATATGTCAGCAAAGATGCCATGGCTTGTTACGATGACATTCGTGAAAAAACCAATTGGACAGATAATGAAGTGTTGTCTAACGCATTACGCATTACCTACGCGGCTTATAAATGTGGTCAAATTAAATTGTTAAATGAATGGCTCAAAGATCACAATCGTTAATACAAATAATATTTCATATTAATCAACTGATTTTTAAAGCATTTTTAGGTAAACTAGTTTTAGTAATTTATTTAGTAAGAAGATGTACGGGTAGTAAGGGGTTTCGTATTAAAGTTTTTAGGTTTTTTTGTATCAACTTATTAGTTGTCTTGATTACAACTGGGAATGTTGCTTCTAAGGAGGTTTTGTATTCTTCTGTTTCCCCAGAGTTTCCCAATGGATTGCACGCCCAATACCTAAGGTATTTAGCCGAAAAGCTAAATGCTGATTTGCACATTACACCTTTACCTTTTGCCCGTCGTGTTGTTGAACTTAAAAATGGACACTTAGATTTAATTGTAGGCATTCATCATTATGCTGCGCCGAATGATGATTTCATTATCTTAAAACCGAGTTATGAATCCATTCAAAATACCGTGTTTGTGAAACAACAAGATCAATACAGATTAACTTCTTTAGAAACCTTCAAACAATCTACTTTTGCCGTTACTACAAGGGGAAACTATTTTCCAGAGTTACGTTTAGAAGAACGTCCTAAGACCGTGAGTGTATCGACTTTGAGACAAAAAATTGGATTGCTAGAAAAAGGCAGAGTAGACGGGTTTGTCCACTTTGCAGATAGTACCTATAAACTAATAGACGCTTTGCAAACGGAAATAACCATTGTTCCCGCCTTATACCAGCCTGAAGCGCAGCGTAATTATTTTGTTGGCCTGAGTAAATCATCTAAATTCACGGCAAGACAAACAGAAATCGAACAAATTATCATATCAGGTAAACGTAACGGCGATTTTAAACATATTAGAGAAGCGTATTATTCCGACTAAGTAGCTTATACCCAATGGTTGCCTATAATGTAATTTTTACAATTCATGCATAACTTCTATAAAATTTTTAATCCGTTATCCATCTTCCTCTTTTAAACATAGTGTTAGCGTAATTGGCTAATTAATTGCTTACTAAAAAACTAACTAATGAATGATTAGTTTGGACCTGTAAGTGTAAATAAATGCTATAGGCTCTATAAAAAGCCATTTATTTCACGGAACTTATATCATCTAGACCACATCAAATGTCTATTAGGTTTATATGCGGTCTCTCAGTGTCCTATTTTAATAACATATAAAAAGGAAGCATTATGGATTTATCTTCAAAGTATCAATCTACTCTTTCTGTCGATGGTCAAGATTACCTATTTTACGATATTAATAAGGCAGGCTCTCCCGAAAGCCTGCAACGACTGCCGTTAACCGCTAAGCTACTTCTTGAGAATCTGCTACGTCATCATAAAGATGATTTCGTGCAAGATGGAGACATTGATGCTTTGATCAATTGGGACAATAACGCCGCGTCGTCTACAGAAATCGCTTTTGTTCCTTCTCGAGTTATTTTACAAGACTTCACTGGAGTTCCCGCTGTAGTCGACTTAGCCGCAATGCGAGATGCAATGAATGATTTAGGTGGTGATCCGACTAAAATCAATCCCCTAAAACCTGTAGATTTAGTGATAGATCATTCCATTATGGTGGATGAATTTGGCAGTAAAGATGCGTTCAAACACAATACGGCTATTGAAGTAAAAAGGAACAAAGAACGTTATCAATTTTTAAAATGGGGTCAAAAAGCCTTTAACAACTTTAAAGTTGTGCCGCCAGGAAAAGGCATAGTACACCAAGTGAATTTAGAATACTTGGCTCGCGTTACGTTTGCCGAAGACAGCGACCCTGCTCAAGAGAACTGCAAAGTTTTATTTCCAGACACCTTAGTGGGGACTGATTCTCACACGACTATGATAAATGGCCTTGGTGTGATGGGTTGGGGCGTAGGCGGTATTGAAGCCGAAGCCGCTATGTTAGGACAACCGGTCACCATGCTAATTCCTGAAGTCGTTGCAATGGAGCTGACAGGTAAACTTGCTCCCGGGGTGACTGCAACGGATATGGTGTTAGCCGTCACACAACAATTGCGCGAATTTGGTGTAGTAGGTAAATTTGTTGAGTTTATTGGTGAAGGTATTAAACACTTATCCGTGGCGGATAGAGCCACTATTGCCAATATGTCACCAGAATATGGGGCAACCTGCGGCTTGTTCCCAATTGATGAACAAACTATTACCTATTTGCGTTTAACCGGTCGAAGCGAAGAACAAATTGAATACATTACCCAATACAACAAAGCACAAAATATGTGGGGCTCAGAAAGTCTAAGCAAAGCTCAATACCATGCCAAGCTGCACTTGGATTTGGCAAGTATAGTGCCTTCCATTGCCGGTCCTAAAAGACCTCAAGATCGCATTGCCCTAGAGGATGCAGCAAGCAGTTTTAAAAAGTGGGTGTCCGATCAATCAGATCTCAAATTGGCCCCCGAGGATACAACAGAAGGTCGCTATGAAAATGAGGGTGGGCAAGGGCAAGAGCCCATTAGTAAAAAAATAGAATGTCACTATAATGGCGAAACCTTTCATGTTGAAGATGGTGCCATTGTCATTGCAGCGATAACAAGTTGTACAAACACCTCAAACCCTTCGGTATTAGTTGCTGCAGGATTACTGGCTAAAAATGCTAACCGCTTGGGACTAAAGGTACACCCATGGGTTAAAACAAGCTTTGCACCAGGCTCTCAAGTGGTTACCGAGTACTTAAATGAAGCGAACTTAACAGATGAACTTAACCTATTAGGGTTTAACCTTGTTGGCTACGGTTGCACAACCTGTATTGGTAATTCTGGACCTCTTCCAGATCCCATATCTGACGCTATCACTACTGGAGATTTAACAGTTTCTTCCGTGCTTTCAGGGAACCGTAACTTTGAAGGACGCATTCACCCTGAAGTGAAAACGAATTACCTAGCTTCACCTCCCTTAGTCGTCGCTTATGCTCTGGCCGGTAACATGAATATTGATTTAACCTCTGATCCTTTAGGTACAAGTAAAGAAGGTAAGCCCGTTTATTTAAGGGATATATGGCCTAGTAACGAAGAAATACACACCATGGTTGAAAAAGTCGTCAACAAAAACATGTTTAGTGAAAAGTACGGCTCAATTTATGAAGGTGGTCAAATTTGGGATGACCTAGAAGCCGTTGACTCGGATATTTATGACTGGCCTGATTCTACCTACGTAAAGCGTCCGCCATTTTTTGAGAAAATGACCGCTACCCCCAGTGAAATCAAACCTATTGAAGATGCAAAATGCTTACTTAAGTTAGGTGATAGTGTGACTACTGATCACATCTCGCCAGCAGGGACCATCGGATTAGACACACCGGCTGCCAAGTATTTACAACAACAAGGGGTAGATAAAGCAAGTTTTAATTCCTACGGCTCAAGACGCGGAAACCACGAAGTCATGATGCGAGGTACTTTCGCAAATGTACGATTGAAAAATCAACTTGCTCCTGGGACGGAAGGAGGTTGGACTCGTTTGCAACCAGAATCAGATGAAATGTCTGTTTTTGAAGCTTCCGAAACGTATAAAAACAGACAGACCCCAACCATTGTTATTGCAGGTAAGGAATATGGTACTGGAAGCTCAAGAGATTGGGCTGCAAAAGGACCATTAATGTTAGGCATAAAAGCGGTTATTGCTCAAAGTTATGAAAGAATACATCGTTCTAATTTGATAGGAATGGGAATATTACCCTTGCAATTCAAATCAGGTCAAAGTGCTCAAACCTATAAATTAGATGGTACTGAAACCTTTAGTATTGACGCCATTACCGCGGACCAAAAAAGCGTTGTTGTTAATGTAAGGCGTTCTAATGAGCAACCCTTTAGCTTTGATGCCGATATACGTATTGATACGCCGAATGAATTTGAATACTTCAAACATGGCGGTATTTTGCAGTTTGTCATCAGAAAACTACTTTAACAACAACAGGGTTTAGCAGCGTCAACATGTAAGGTATTAATGGGGTCAGGTCCGATACAAATAAGCATTTCCTTCGGTAAATCAGTAACACTGACCTCATTTTTCCAATGCATAATTGTTACGCGTAACTCATAAAGAACCTATGAATAAAGAGGTGCGGCGAAACACGACAAAAAATAAATGCAGTCAGTAGCTGTTTAGGTTAAAACTATTTCAGTGGTCCATTTCCCATCAATCAGGCATATGGTTCTAACCTAATTTGCTCATTAATTCGCGCTGCTGCTTGCAATGCTATGTAGGTGGGGGATAAGCATAAAGAATACTTTATTAGCATAGGGAAATACCTTTCCAATTGACGTAATCAACATCGTCAAACAGTATTGATTACCATTAATCAACTGTTCTCAACTATTTACCTTTGAGTTATTTTATTACCAATCAGTGAATTCAATTCTACTTTTTGTACATTTAAACCAATAATCAAAGGGTTAACTGTCATCTAAGCTTCATTTAAATAACACACTTCAATAACTCATTTGCAATAAAGCACAAATATAGTAGCCGCGATTTTTAACTCAATAATCCACTATAACGATAAAAGGAAGTGTAAGGTGAAACGAATTAATCAGTTTATAAAAACAGGGACCTGCTTAGCGTTAGTTTTAGCTTTGTCAGCCTGTGAAGATGAGAAGACAGTAGTAGAAGTTGTTGAAGTAGAAGTGCCCGTCATTGTTGAGGTTCCCGTTGAAGAGCCTGAGCCAGAACCCATCGTAAAATCGACAAATCAATTCAAAATCGGTTTACTGCCTGATACTCAAGGGGGCTCTGATAGCGAAGGACAAGCCCATGTATCAATGCACCCAATGTCTGAATTACTCAAACATCAAGCAGCTGCTGATGTTGACATGGTTATCGCAGTAGGTGACTTAACCGACGGTGGCAGTGATATTGAGTTTGCCGAATGGCGATCAGTCGCCGACTCGTACTCTCAACAAGGGATTGAGTTTTTACCCTTAATGGGAAATCACGAGACCAGTTATGCCTATACGTATAACTGGATAAATAATATGAAGCATTTTATTCCAGAAGATGCCACTCATATGCCCAGTTATGAGTGGGTAAATTACTATGTAGTGCGTGAAAACGTGCTCATATTTGCTCTAGCATATTATAATTTACCGATAGCGTTTGACTGGATAAAAGAAACGGTTTTAGCCAACGAAGATAAGGTTGATCATATAGTGGTTGCCAGCCATGACGGTTTGGTTGGGGCCAAATACGGTCAAACTATCGAACAAATTGTTGATGGTACTAAAGATGATGATTGGGTTTACGACGTGCAACCGCAAATAAGAGACTTTTTCTCTGAATATGACGTGATATATGTACAAGGTCACGAGCATCAATACCAACGTTCGTTAATAAGCGCAAAAACAACATTAACTACTTATCCATCTAGCTCAACACCAACTGGTGGTAACTATCGCATGGACATGTATACACAAATCATGACAGGCAATGCATCTTACAAAGGATATGAGTTCCGCTTTGGAGAACGTGATTTAGTTCAAATGATCGTTTCTCAGAAAAACCAAACCAATGCATCTGCTGAGGATAGCGGTTTTGATGTCAATTCATCCATATTGACCTTCGAAAATGATCGTGTTGATTACCAATCCTATTTTGCCACTCACAATGCAACGTCTAATGATGCAGACCAAGCATTTACAGCTGAATGGAAACTCATGGATCAATTTTCACGCACCACTAACCGTTGTGAAATGATTGTTTATCCTAATGCAATTCACGAAGAAACTCGCCCGGTAATGGTTTTACAACCTAACTACATCAGCAATGAGTGTTATGCCGAAGATGGCTCATATGCCCGCTTAGCAGGAGGCACAAATGATACGTTTAATCGCACAGACACCCGCACTCGTGATATGAGTTTCACACCAGGTTTTACCCGTTCTGAAAGCTTAAATGATTTGGTTCGCCTTGCTTAGGCTGAACTACCGTTTAGGTCACTGATTTTCGATATTCTAATATAAGCCATTGATTAAAGTGGCTTAATATTGCAAAAACTAAATAGACACATCTCTCATCTGCTTTAATGTAGATCCAAATTGGCTTCGTACAACTGGGTTAAATTCATATATACCCATAAAGTTAATGTGCGCCCAAGCGATAACCGAGCCGGTCGATATTGATTCAATGACATTCGCACGTTCATCATGTGAATCAAGAGACAAACAATAGTCAGACAAAAATAAGTAGTTCCATAGAATAATCATATTGCGTAACAAGGTATTACTGGCCATGACCAATTGAATCTCGTCCTGCAGACCGACTTGTAACTTACCGTTTCTTCCAAACAGTACTTTGTCAGCAAGTTTTTGACCTAACTCGACTCTGTTAAGCTGCTTCTGAATATTTTGCCTGAGCGCTTCATCGTCTACATAGTTTAAAATGAAGTGGGTCTTTAGCAATCGCCCGAATTCTTTAAAGGCTTTATATAGTGTGTTGTCTCGCTGACTACTGGATAACATTTTTAACATTTGTGAAGCACTGCAGCGCTTTAACTTCATAGATGCCATGAGCCTTAATATATCGTCCCAATTATCCAATATGAGTTTCTTATTAATTTGCGTCTTCGGCGCTAATGGCGAATCAGAGTATTTGCTGGTTGTTTTAGACTCATAAGCATAGAGAGTTTGATGATGAACATTTTTAATGCGTGGTGCAAAAGACACGTCCATGAAATGCAAACCCGCAAACACAGCTTCAGTATAACCATGCGTGTCGGTGCTATGAAAGTGCTCCTCTATATCGTCTTGCATCAATGCATGTTTTGATGATACTAACCCTTCAAGGACGTAAGGTGCCTCGCGATCTGATGACGTTAAGACGTTGACATGAAAAAATGACTGTTTTTCATCAAGAAAACTATTAACGCTTATGCCTTGTTCTTTGCCGTAATATTTGTATGAATAATTTGCAAGCAAAGAGTTCACGTTAACCACGACTTTCTTACCATCACTACTTGAATGTAATCTGCCATCATTTTCATTATATATGGTGGGTAAGGAGAGAGATTGGATCGTTTTGACTAAAAGGTTATTTGCTCGTTGGAAGTTTTGAGTAGATATCCACGAATTTTCTGTATCTTTTAACGCTTTTTCTGAAAATAACTTACTTGCCCTAGCAAGCTCTGTATGACCCAAGTTTGTCCCTAAACTTAATATTGTGGCAAACAGTAAGCGCACGTCTACTTCAGACTTACCAGCGCGTGGAAGACGATTACGAAAACAACTTGAAAAATCAGTATGCCGGTTTATTTCGAACATGACATCTTGAAGCGTAACTGAGCGAGATGCTCCTAATATCGTGGGTATGTATTTCGCGATCGAAAATTCGGGGTCGGGATATTTAATCCGCCAGGTACCATCTTCTTTTGTCGAAAAATGTGAGTTTTCATTGTTGTTAATTCGCCTAGTGACGTCTTCAAATCTTCGCGTTACGCTCTGACCAATGTCGGCAAGTAACGCTTTTCCGTCTGCAAACTTTTCAAGCGATGCTGCTGCTAACAGCCGTTTTCGATGATGACGCCACTCTTCGATACTAATCATATAACTTGGCGTTTGTCTGTAACGATAGGAATAAGTTAACGTTAATGACTTGTTCTTTAGTCCTCTCGCCACTCCCATGAATAGGAACGCCCGATATTTGTTTATTGGATTGATATCGTCTTCGTCATTCAGGTGAGCCAATTCGATTTTACTTAAGAACGCAGTAGGTGAGTCTTCATCGATAATTTTTGGTTGGGATAGGTAGAAGGTTATGGCATCTAAGAGTCCTTGGTCCTTGCTTTGCGTGTCAAAGCTCATAGACTTAATAAGCGGACCTAATGTGCGCTGGAGTTTGATGCTGTTTTCAAACAGCGAGCGATAATAATCAGCATGGGTAGCTAGTTTAGTAATGCTGTTCCCAACACGTTCAAGATGCTTTTCAAAATCAGGGTTTTCGGCATTGAAAAAAGCGCTTATCAGTTGATGTGCTCGCTCGTTTCGTTCTTCAAAAGACAAATCCGCATCTTGGGTGATGGAATATACTAGCTCTAACACTCTCTTGGCATCTTTTGCGCTATTTAGTACCGTTTTATTAGCCTCGAGTGTACTGACTCGTTGCTCTTCGCGTCTGTTCCGCTCATTACCTTTTGCTTTGTTCGTAAATTGTTTAACAACTTTTAAAATAGCATCTGCAGCAAAGTCATGGCGCTTATAAAACTGATCATAAATAAAAGACAAATAGTAAAGCGACTGTTTGTTGTCATTTTTCAATCGCCGGATTTCATCGTTGTTCCCTAAGTAAATTGCATCTGAAAAATGCTTAATCGCTTCGTCTGTGAGCCCCATTTTTTTGTAAACAGGTGATAGTTCAAAAAAGTGCTCGCCAAACACCTGTAGTATTACCGCATTTTGATTGAGGGCCCTCTGGCCAAGGCCTTGATCGATTCTTTTTAGCTCTCTGATGCTATATAGATGCGATTGCGCAGAAAAAAACTGCAACAGCGACTTTTTCTTTTTGAGTGATAATGACTTTTCAACCAAGTGAAGCATCCGTGTTTCATAAGAATGAAAAGCAGTCGAGATAATGTCAATGAACTGGTTATATGAGGGGATTTCGACGCGGCGCATCCAACAATACGAGACAAGGGCAAACAACATATCTTCTTTGTTCATGCGGATAGATACTAAGCTGTCTGCATGTGCTGCTAATAGTGCAGTCGTGTTAGATGTCATCGCTTTCCAGTTGTATTGCGCAAGTATTTGTTTCTTTTGCCGAGAGGCAACTTCTGGCGAATACGTCGATAAATCAATAGTGCTTTTAAGTGATAGTGCCTTTGTTGCTCTTTTTATATCGGCGTCAATAAAGCGACTTGTTTCAAAAAACCGTCCCTTTGCTTGAAAGTAGGCCTTAGACACTAAGTAACCGACCTTGGCAACGTCAGATTGCATTTTGTTCAAAATCTTTTTAGTTTCGACATCTAAAGTGAAATAGCCAATAGTTGCTTCTTTCGTTAGTTTTGGTACGCTATCAAACGCTCGCTTTCTCGCTGAAGAAAGTACTTTCATTTTTGCCATTTTTTCATTCCTTTTAGTTATTAAAATTAGCCTCTTAATTACGTTATCTCTTAAAATGTGCAGTGTACACTGTTGAAATAAAATGAAATGGTAATTAAAAGCGCAATTTATATAACTGTATCGTCTTACTAAACTAGTCATTTTCGTGTAGTGTACATTGACTAATATGTCAATGATTCACGGATATTCATCTGCAAAATGTCGCCCACTAACGAACTCTATGCGCCTCTGATAAAGGCATTTGACCACTTTAATCGCGCATTATTTAATAACGAATTGCCGCCAGTCATTTTTACCGTGCAGCGTAAGAAGAACGTGATGGGGTTCTTCGCCGCAAAACGGTGGGGGAATGCGCAAGGTGAGCTCTGCAGTGAGTTGAGTATCAATCCTTCCTATTTTGCTTCATCAAGAATAATAGAAGTTTTTCAGACCTTGGTTCATGAGATGGTACACGCGTGGCAATTTCATTTTGGTCTGCCAAGCGAAGGTCATTACCACAATAAAGAGTGGGCGCAAAAGATGATGGATGTAGGCTTGATGCCGTCAGACACGGGGGAGCCGGGTGGGGCGATTGTCGGGCGCAATATGAGTGATTTTATTATGAAGCAAGGCGCGTTTATGCAAGCGGCAAACGCACTTCTGCAAGACGATACATTCAATTTAAACTGGGTTGACCGCTTGGCGTTGCCGAAACTTTATGAGCCGATAATTGTTGATAATCCAGTATTAAAACCAAATTCGCAAGTCGAACACTGCGCGCATGCAAGTGATATCATAAACGCAGATGTCATTTCGCTTCGGGATGAACCGCAGTTTGCATCATATGCATCTCAGCGCGAGGGCTTTTCGTCAATGCCGGATTTTTTAATCCCAGAAGTAGCAAAACGCCAAACACGATCAAAGTATGTGTGCCCTGGGTGTAGCACTAAAATTTATGGCAAAGCGTCACTAAATGTTATTTGCGGTGATTGCGAGTTACCTTTCATAAAGGAATAACCGCTACTCGGATTTAGCATGTTATCTCTAGCCACGAGTCTATTTATTTTATTTTCATTTTGCATGCCACCAATAGTTTGGATTGTATGATCCAAACGTAGACATAATGATTTCATTTTCTTATACAATTCAGGTGTATACAATACAAATAAACTAGAATTATGGTCTTACCTTTCTTCAAGTGTGCCAAAACTATCAAGCTGCATCTCACCATACTATCTGCTTTATAAATATTTTTCTTACATTTCGGTTTCAAACACTAAATGATAAATAAGTATTTATCTATAGGTTGATACAAGCGTGAATTTAATGTACAACATTCAAGGTTGAAGCGCTTTCCCGGAAGGCAGCAATGCGTTTTTACTTTTCTAAACACGCCTTAGGCTATGCAATTCCACTAATAGATGTAATAGGTAAATTAGGCGGTATTCTGCGTACCCGCTTTGTCGATGATCAGTAATGACGACAGCATCTATTTATTATCATTAAGGCTTTAAGTGTGACCACAAAGCCTTCAAATCAAACTTTAATTTATTAAGATAAGCAATAACAGTGACATGTTATTGCGACTGAAAAGAAGATGACTTTGTTATGAAAAGATGCGTTACTTTAGTGAGGGTGAAATATGTAACCAGGTTTAGACGAACTTTGAGCACGGTTACTGTTTTTATAATGCTATCTCTGCAACGAGCAAGGTAGGGCGCCGAAAACATAAGCCCCCACGAAATTGGTAAATATGCCGCTGGTTAATACAGTGTAAGGTTTGAATAGCAATAGAAACTAGTAGACGTCAGTTTTCTCTGTACAATAGAAAAGAGACATTCACGTGGTACAACAGCTTACAATCTTTGTCGCAGTTGCAATAGGTGCCTCAACCATGATTTTTGTTGACCACCACATTAACAACATTTGCGATGCAAGTTGCGAATTCAACCAATGTCTCAATTTTACAACTAAACGCTCAGATGCGAATACAAAGTCCATGAACCGATAACTATTAGGATAATACCTCCAAACGCTTCAGCTCTTTTCCCAACTAAGGCGCCCAAGCCTCTTCCTAATAAGGCCCCAATAGTCACCATTAGAGAGGTTGCAAGACCTATCAATACGGAGGCTACAACAATATTTACATCCAAAAATGCAAACGTGACGCCCACTGTCATTGCGTCAATACTGGTACCCAACGCAGTTAACATTGTGGCAGCTAGTGCGCGATTTTTACTTAAAGAGCGAGAAGAAATCTCTGTTTCTTCAGCTTGGAAACTGACATATAACATATGCAGGCCCAGTGAAAACAACAGGATAAAAGCTATCCAATGGTCTACTTCCTGAACGTAAGAAGAGCCTGCCGAACCGATTGCCCAACCGATGATAGGAGTAATCCCCTCAATGACACCAAAAGTTAGGCCCATTTTTAGGGCATTTAGAATACGTGGGCTTTTAAGTTGTGCTCCTCTACTAATTGAAGCGGCAAACGCATCACTAGACATAGCAAATGCGATCAGAATTAATGCAAAAATACTCATAAATGATGATTCCTAAAACAGAGTATTAAATTCGTTATACTTAAGAAAAAGACAACAAGTGAATATCAAACCGTTTTAAGATAAACGCCAGCACGTAAAGACAAAAAATCGACACTATTGAGCCAACAAAAAGCGCCATCCAAAAACCTACTCGGTCTATCAATAGAGGAAAAATCAAAAACAAAGGGAGCGAAGGTAGCACATACCAAAATGTGTATCGCATGTGACTAGCAATCTTTGCATTGGGTTGATTCTCTAGATAGAGCCAAATTATTGCCAAGATCGTGACAGTTGGCAGTGCGACAAGCAATGCGCCGAACTTATCATTGCGCTTAGCGACTTCAGACACCGTTACAATTATTCCCGCTGTAACGAGGTACTTTGTAATTAACCAACCCATATATTGACCTTTTAGATTAAAACCGATTGCCTATCGGTTTTTGTTCTGGCAGTATATACCCTGCATGAAAAATAGGAAAGCCACTTTATGTTCCTCGGTGAATTAGAAAAACAGGTGTTACAATATTTGTGGACATCGCCTGGTGTTGACGTTAAACGCGTGCATGCTGAACTATCTAAACAACGTGATAGTTCTCTAAATACGGTACAAAGCGCGCTGGAGCGCCTTTTTAAAAAGGGACTATTGAGGCGCGAAAAGCAAGGGCACGCCTACTTGTATTTTGCACAGATTGAAAGAGGTGATTTAATTGCTAAGTTGATTGATAGTGTCGCCAGTGATTTTGTCAGTAAGGGTGAAAGCAGCATGGTCGCAGCTTTTTCATCCGTATCCAGTGAAATGGACGAAGCACAATTGGACCAATTAGAGAAATTAATCGAGCTTCAACGAAAGCAATTAAAAAAAGGAACAACCAGTGCTGATAAGTGATGCTGCGGTCATCATGAACCTTATTACGATTGCATTGCTTGGATTTTTGGTGAGTGCACTTTTGTTGTCTGTAGTGTGGCAAATAGTAGGCAAATCTGTTGATGCTTACTCCGTTCAATCACAAAAAATGTTAATTTTGATATGGGTGTCAGGCCCATGGATTTTGGGTTTAATGACGATGCTTTTTTTTAGTCCACTTTTCGAGAACACAGCTATTTATAGGTGGGTTGATAGCGTAGCTCATTGGCATCACTTGTACGTTTTTCAGTTAGACAGTTGGCATGGAGTCACCATTATTCTGTTTTCGTTGTTCAGCCTGGCACTAATAGTGATTAGAGGAGCAGGGCTATATAGACAAGGTAATGCGCTGTTAACGTTGAACCATTTTTCAAATAATGTGCATGGCTCAAAGAGCTATCCAGGCGTCCAAATCATTGATAGCAATATCCCTACTGCGTTTACATCAGGCTTCTTCAGCCCCCTTTGCTATGTATCAAAAGGGCTGATAGACAATCTTACCGATAACGAATTTAATATTGTTGTTAAGCATGAACTTGCCCACGCCCGCAATAAAGATCCGTTGTCAAAACTCTTTATTGCTTTTCTTTCAGCCTATTACCCAAAGAAATTGGCACAACGTTTTAATGCAAAGTATGCGCTAATGACCGAGTTTATTGCAGACCAATCAACTGCAACGGTGCACGCAGCCGAGGATGTAGCAGCAACATTGGTAAAGGTTGCTCGCTTACAGAAAACTTTTCCACAACGTCAATCAAACACTTCTCTTAGTTATTTCGGATCACATGATATAACTCACCGAGTACAGCAGCTATTAACACCCACAAAAAAATCGATGCCTGTCATAGTGCCTATTGCATTTATGTCGGTAATGCTATGTTTAACCATCTTCGCTGTGGATGCAACTCACCACCTAGTCGAATCTATCTTTACTCATCCATAAGGACTCCCCATGCAACGCTCGCTCACTTTTTTCACGACATTAAAACCGATTGTAGGTCGGTTTTTAAGTCTGGATGTTAGGCCGTTTGGACTATGTATTATTGCTGGACTAACCATGTTCCCACTTTTCGTTAATGCACAAGAGGTACAAGCAAAAGAAGCGTTGAATTTGTCTCAAGCGATCAGCTTTGCTTTAGCAGAGCACCCTGAAATGAGTGTATTTGGGCATCAGCGTAAGGCGCTTGATGCAAAAGTAAAACAGGCAGCTGTGTTACCAAGGCCGACTATCGGCTTTACCATTGAGGATGCAATGGGTACGGGTACTCACAGTAATTTTGGTGCAGCACAAAGTACCTTGAGTATTGCATGGGTGCTTGAACAACGTGCAATTGAGAAACGTGTAGATGCGGCAACGAATGCGGTTACGCAAGTCGATTTTGACATTGAGATAAAGGCACTTGATATCTCTGCATATACGGCGAAGCTGTTTATTGAATCCTTGATATTAGAGCAGCGCTTACAACTTGCGGAACTGGCAGAACAACAGGCTGATAGTGCGTTATCTGCGATAAGACGTAGGGTTGAAGCAGGAAAAAGCTTGTCGATTGAACAATTGCAATCAAAAGCAGAGTTAGTACGTCGAAGTCTGGAGGTAGAAGACTTGCAGCATGAGCTAGAAGCGAGTCGTTATCAGTTGGTGGCTCAGTGGGGCGGTGAGGTTAATGATTATGTTCCTCAAGGTGAATTGCTTAATGTCCCTGTCGTCAAAGATTTACCCTCGCAATTAGCAAAACTACAAGCTCATCCTGCGCTTTTAGCGTTTGCTAACAAACAACGTATTGCCCAGTCACAGATTGAGCTAGCACGCATTGAAGCGCGCCCCAAGTGGCAAGTATCAGCAGGCATAAGACGCTACGAAGCTACCGATGATTACGGATTAGTCGCAGGTATCTCTATTCCGTTTGGCAATGACTCACGAAGCTTGGGCGAAGTACAAGTTATTCAAGCTCAGCAAGCCGAATATCAAAGCCAAGCTGATGTTTTGGCCAGAAAGCTCAACACGCAGCTGTTTGTGTTGCTGCAAAACATGAAACACAGCAAGCATGTTATTGATACGCTCACCGAGCAAGTGATCCCCTTGCTCGAAAAAGCAACTGAGGAGGCCAGTAAGGCATACGATATTGGTCGCCTCGGTTATTTAGAATGGACGTCAATTCGACAAGAGTTACTCAGTACACAAGCACAGTTGCTGGATGCCTATCAGGCGATACATCTTCAACATATCGAAATTCAGCGCCTTACCGGTGCAAGCCTTTCTAATTAAGTGAGAAACGAATGAATAACCGACTCTTTATTTTTTTATTGTTATGTCAGCTTGGAGTAGCAAGTGTATTAATGCCTAGCAGCGCTCTCGCTGAGTCTACTGAAACAACTGTAGAGGTCGAGCCTGAGAAAGGCCCACATCGCGGTAGAATGTTGCGAGACAATGACTTTGCTATTGAGCTCTCCATCTTTGAAACAGGCGTTCCACCAGAGTTTAGGGTGTGGGTAACTAATGAAGAAAAACCCGTGCCTCCTGAGCAAGTGGAATTAAACATCAAATTAATTCGCTTAGGAGAGCAAATAGACGACATTAACTTTAAAGCGGAAGGTGACTATTTGCGCGGAGATACCGTTATTTATGAACCTCATTCTTTTGTGGTTTCTGTGGCCGCTCGTTATCGGGGAAAAACCTATACGTGGGAATATGACAATTTTGAAGGCCGCACGTTGATTGAAGAAAAAGTAGCAGAAGCGATGGAGATTGATACGGAATTTGTCGGTGCAGCAACATTACATAAAACCATCAAAGTGTATGGCAAGCTTGTATTACCAGCTAATGCTAAGCGTCGAATCCAAGCGCGTTTTGAAGGGGAAATCAAACAAGTGCATGTTGCTCTTGGAGATGTTGTCAAAAAGGGACAATTGTTAATTACTATCGAAAGTAACGAGAGCTTACAATCTAATCGAATTAAAGCGCCAATCGCAGGGGTAATAACCGAGCAAAAAGCGAATACCGGCGAACAGTCGGGTCAGCGAGTGCTGCTTGAAATCACTCAGTCTAATAAATTGCTTGCAGAGCTTGCTGTATTCCCAATGGATGTGGCTTCCATAAGACAATCGCCACCCGTTACAGTTATGGTTAATGGTCACAATGCGACAATTGACACTGCTATCAGTGGAAATCGTCTAGGAATGAGAGATGATCAAGCTCGCCTATTTCTTGCAGATGTAGACAACTCTAGCGGGCTATTAACAGAAGGTATGTTCGTTACCGCGCTAATAGAAATCGAAACTTTTGAGGTTCCCTTAGCCGTTAAGCGAGTTGGCCTTCAGGCTTTCAGAGACTTTACGGTAGTTTACGCCAAAGTAGGGGAGCAATACGAAGTCAGAATGTTGGAGCTAGGTCGTGAGGCTGGTGAATGGATTGAGGTACTTAGCGGCATTGATGCCGGCACTGAATACGTCACCAACAATAGTTACATCATCAAAGCCGATATTGAAAAATCCGGCGCATCACACGACCACTAGGAGCGCCATATGTTAGATTTTATACTACGCTTTTCCATTAAGCGCAGCATGCTTGTTATGGTGCTGGTACTGGCAGTGTCAGCGCTTGGCTTATGGAATTTCACCAAGTTACCGATTGATGCTGTTCCAGACATTACCAACGTGCAGGTAATGATCAATACTGATGCGCCAGGTTATACGCCGCTGGAAGTTGAGCAGCGTATTTCATATCCGTTGGAAACCGCACTAGCAGGCTTGCCAAATTTAGAGGGCACTCGGTCAGTTTCTCGATACGGATTATCACAAGTAGTGGCCGTATTCAGTGACAGCACGGATGTGTACTTTGCGCGTCAACTGGTAAATGAAAGACTCTCTGGTGCCAAATCAGAGCTACCCGTTGGCCTTGAGCCACAATTGGGTCCTATTGCCACCGGACTTGGCGAAATATTTATGTTTACTGTTGATGCTAAGCCTGGTGCGACAGATAAAGATGGAAACTTGATAACGCCCATGGAGCTGCGCTCAGTTCACGATTGGGTTATTCGCCCTCAGTTAATGCGTGTGCCGGGGGTGGTTGAGGTCAACCCGATTGGTGGTTTTGAGCGCGAGTTGGTTGTCGCCTTCGACCCTGAAAAACTGCTGACATACGGCGTTACGCAAGCTGATTTAGTCAACGCTATTGAAAACAATAATATAAACCAAGGTGCCGGTTTTATCGAAAAGAGCGGTGCACAATGGTTAATTCGGATCCCAGGTCAGATTGAAAACCTTGAAGCGCTTGCTAATACCGTAGTGAAAACTACAGACGGTGCGAGTGTGCGCATCAGTGATGTTGCAAGCGTGGTCGAAGGCCATGGACTACGCACAGGTGCTGCAACGCAAGATGGCCGCGAAGTAGTGATGAGCACGGTGTTTATGTTGATTGGCGAGAACAGCCGAACAGTCGCATTTGCGGTTGGTGAGAAGCTCAAAGAAATCAATACGTCACTCCCAGAAGGTATCGTAGCCACGGCTGTTTACGATCGGACAAAGCTTGTTGACCAAACGCTTAACACCGTTAAGACCAACTTAGTCGAAGGTGCTTTGCTTGTCATCGTCATTTTGTTTTTACTGCTAGGAAACTTTAGAGCTGCGCTTTTAACGGCCTTGGTGATCCCCTTTGCTATGTTAATGACCATCACCGGCATGGTACAAACTAAGGTTAGTGCAAATTTAATGAGTTTAGGCGCACTCGATTTTGGTCTGCTTGTGGATGGTGCAATCATTATTGTTGAGAACTGCTTGCGTAGGTTAAGTCAAGCCAGTCCAAGTGGTCAACAATTAGCTTTAAAGCACCGATTGGAAATTGTCTTTACTGTAACGAAAGAAGTAATACGCCCTGCATTATTTGGCGTTTTTATTATCACCGCCGTATATCTACCTATTTTCGCGCTTGAAGGTGTGGAAGGGAAGATGTTTCACCCAATGGCACTGACTGTCGTTATCGCTTTGTTATGTGCCATGGTGTTATCCATTACATTTGTACCTGCTGCAACTGCTTTGTTGTTTAAAAAACCGGTCAAAGAAAGACGTAATTTCATCATGATGGGAGCTACTTTTCTTTACCGGCCTTCTCTTCAGTGGGTTATGAAAGCGAGATGGTTTATTGTGCTTTTTGCTGTCACGCTAGTGAGCATAATGGGTTACCAAGCCACCAAACTAGGCAGTGAATTTGTGCCCAATTTGGATGAAGGGGATATTGCAATGCACGCACTTCGCATTCCCGGTACATCTTTAAGCCAAGCAGTTGCCCTGCAAGAAAGTTTAGAAGCGCGCATTATGGAAATGCCTGAAGTTGAAAGAGTGTTCGCAAAAATAGGTACCGCCGATGTTGCTACAGACGCTGTTCCGCCCAGTGTTGCCGATAATTTCATTATTATGAAACCACGCGAGCAGTGGCCAAATCCAAAGAAAACAAAAGCGCAAATTGTTGAAGATCTGGCAGCATTGGTGGAACCCATTCCAGGTAATCGCTATGAATTCTTACAACCCATACAAATGCGCTTTAATGAGTTGTTGTCGGGGGTGAGAGCAGAATTAGCAATCAAAGTGTTCGGTGATGATTTTGAGATATTGGATTCGGTAGGCAATGATATCCAAAGTGCTATCGGCAGCGTAGAAGGTATTGCCGATATTCAGATGGAGCAAACTACAGGATTGCCTATGCTTACTATTGTTCCAAAGCTGGAAAAATTGGCACAATACGGTATTTCAAAAGCGTTGATTCAAGAACAGTTAGCAACGTCATTGGGCGGACGAGTAGCGGGTAAATTTTACGAAGGCGATGCTAGAGCAGATATTGTGGTCCGTTTGCACGAGACTATGCGCAGCGACGTTGATGCCCTGTATCGCTTACCTATTCACTTACCCGATGGGCACTATGTACCTTTGCAAGAATTAGCAAATATTGACATGGTGTTAGGTGCAAATCAGGTTAACAGGGAGAATGGTAAACGCCGTGTTGTAGTAACAGCAAACGTTCGCGGTAGAGACCTAGGCAGTTTTGTTGCGGATATAAAAACGCAAATTCAGAGTAATGTAGACATTCCAGCAGGCTATTGGCTTGAGTATGGTGGCACGTATCAAAAATTACAATCGGCCTCACAGCGTCTATCTATAGTGGTTCCGGTTACACTAGTATTGATCCTTGGCTTGCTAATATTAGCGCTGGGCTCATTTAAAGATGCCATGATCATATTCACGGGCGTACCTCTTGCACTGACCGGCGGTATAGCGGCGTTAATGCTTAGAGATATTCCATTCTCAATATCAGCCGCAGTCGGTTTTATTGCACTGTCAGGCATAGCTATCCTGAATGGCTTGGTCATGGTTTCGTTTATTCGCGATCTGAGAAAACAAAATATGTCCTTAGAGCAGGCGATATTTGACGGCGCAATCACGCGTTTACGACCAGTTATTACGACTGCGCTCGTTGCGTCATTAGGATTTGTGCCCATGGCGCTAAACACGGGAATGGGCTCAGAAGTTCAGCGTCCATTAGCCTCGGTTGTTATCGGAGGCATCATATCCTCAACGCTATTGACATTATTTGTCATTCCCGCCCTTTATCGAATATTACATAAAGACAACATACCAACCGAGGAAAAGGAGCCATCTCATGCGAACTAGTATCAGGTATATCTTCGCGCTGTTTTTAGGGCTGCTGTTGTTGAGTATGTCACTAGGCGCTTTAGCGCATGGCGTTGATGACGATACCCGTTTGTTCTTGGAACAAAATACCGGGACGCAATTTTTCCCGTTTATTTATATCGGTGCCAAACACATGTTCACAGGCTATGATCACATTCTATTTTTGGTCGGCGTCATATTTTTCCTATACCGAAGCCGCGATGTACTGCTGTATGTCAGTATGTTTACGATAGGCCACAGCATTACCTTACTTTGGGGAGTGCTGGGTGATATACAAGTTAATCCCTATTTAATCGATGCCATTATTGGATTCTCGGTGGTGTACAAAGGCTTCGATAATTTGGGTGGGTTTAAACGTTTATTTGGCAAGCAGCCGAGCACTAAATTGGCGGTGCTTATATTTGGCTTGTTCCATGGCTTTGGTTTAGCAAGCAAATTGCAAGAATTTGAACTGCCTTCTGAGGGCCTAGTTGCCAATATGATTGCCTTTAATATTGGTGTCGAATTAGGACAATTCATGGCATTGGCTTTCATTGTTATCGCAATTAACTTCTGGCGAAAGCTCCCTTCATTCGAGCGCTTTTCAACGCTTACAAACACGATGTTAATGAGCGCTGGATTGATGCTGATGGGGCTTCAATTAACCGGTTATTATTTATACTAATTTGAACGAGAGATTGAAATGACACAACATGTAGTAAGTACAAAAACATTAGTAAAGTCGACTATTTTCGCCACCATCATCGCAGCTGTGGTGTTTGTGTGTTTTATTCTGCCAGCAGAATACAACATCGATCCGACACATATCGGTCATAGACTAGGTTTAACCGCTCTAGCGCATCATGACGATGAATTAACAGACACAGGATCAAGCTCTGTCGCTACTGAACAAGGGCAGGAGGTGATTGAAGTAATCGTCCCTGCTGGGAAAGGCATCGAATATAAATTTAAGATGTTGCAACACCACAAGATGACATACGAGTGGCTAACTGATGGTGAACCACTTTATTTTGATTTGCACGGTGAGCCTGAAAACGACGCAACAGGATATTTTGAGAGCTACGCAATAGCGACTTTATCTGAGATGAAAGGTAGTTTCACAGCACCCTTTACTGGCTCACATGGCTGGTATTGGAAGAATACAACTGACAAGCCTGTAGCAATCCAAATGATTGTTAAAGGGCAATTCACTGTTATCGGACTTAAATAGAAATCAAAGAGAGGCCTACGGAATGAAAGTGATTGTAAACATAATATTAATAATGACATTGATTGGGCACTGTGCTGCATTTGCACATGAAGGACACAATGATATTACTGAAGAAACCGCGCTTAACATAGTTAATAAATCAGTCAAACAGCATACATTTAAGGACTTTGGTTATGAAGTAGGAAAGCTCGATGCTAGTTGGAAATCTGTTACAAGACATAATTTAAAGACGGTTAAAAAAGTAGATAAAAGCTTTATTATTAGTGCAACCAATATCACTAGCGATACCGTCATTTATTTTCATATTGAAAAAAATGGCAAAATAAGAACGGTTACAAATGATGTAATTAATCCGTGACTACACAACTTTAGAGATGTCTACATCCAAACTTGATGAAATCACAATGCTTTTTCAATTCATCTAGATTTTAAGGAGCAGATATGCAAACGAGTATCTCAATAAATCCATTTAGTAATTTAGAAAAGCCTAAAATAAGTATGCTATTTATTATTTTAATGCTCTCTATCGTACTCGCTTCTTGCAGTAGTTCTACTAGAATGACGACCATAAAAGATATGTCAAACCAACAATGGTCTGTTGATTGGGTATCAATAAATAAACAAAATGGGTTATGGCGCGTTTGGGGGGAAATGCGCTCAAAATACCACAACGTAGACGCCAACGGACAAATACTTATCTCGATTGTGACTGAAGACGGAAATTTATTAGAACAAAAAACTGCAGTCTATAAGAAGCGAAAGGGCACAACTAGATTTCATCGCAGCCGCCATCCTGATGTTGCTTATTTTACTTGTTTTTTTCAGTCGATACCCAAGAACACGATAGTTGTCATCGAACCTGAGAAAGACTTATGATTTTACCAAGATGAAATTTAAACAGATAAAATAGTGACCAAGTAGCAAACATTTTTTGTTCCGAACATCTCCATCTAATCTTATTAAATGATATTTTTAGGTGTTGTACGGGTTTCAGCAATGATTTCTAGTTGATGTAAAACGCCGCATTCTTTGACTTTTTTATTATCAGTACATGCCGAGCGAATGGTAACGAGAGATTGACGCAGTGCGTTTAACTCCGTTATCCGTTGTTCGATATCGTCAATGTGTTTGTCAATCGTAGCATTGACGGTTCCACAACTACTGTCCGGTTTCGCTCGTGTTTCAAGAACTAAGCTAATCTCTTCAATCGTCATATCTAGCGCACGGCATTGCTTAATAAACAGCAACTGCTTTAGTGCTTCGTCCGAATAACGTCGATAATTCGATTGCGTGCGCTGTGGTGCTGCTAACAACGCCTTTCGTTCATAAAAGCGAATAGTTTGAATACTTAGGCCTGTTTTATCTGCTAACTGTCCTATTTTCATTTTACTTCACCTGATGCGCTTGACTCTATACCAAGTATAGAGTTTACACTTGTGTCATAAGTCAGTAAAGCGAGTGTTTTTATGAGCGGCTGTGGGTGCGACATTGAAATCAAAGACCAAGAACAAAAAAGGGTGTTGTATTGGTTATTAGGCATTAATGCCGTGATGTTCGTTGTTGAAATGAGTGTAGGGTTATTGGCTGACTCAACAGCGCTTATTGCTGATTCATTGGATATGCTTGCGGATGCGGTTGTGTATGGCATTGGTATTTATGCAGTGGGTAAAACCATCATTCACAAAGCAAATGCCGCAAAAATTAGCGGATATTTTCAATTGATTCTAGGCCTTATTATTTTATTAGATATTGCTCGTCGTTTGATATTAGGCAGTGACCCCGAGTCATTGTTAATGATGGGGATGGGTTTTGTTGCCTTAATCGCTAACGTTATATGTTTAGCAATCATTAGAAAACAGAAGAGCGGCGAAGTACATATGCGAGCGAGTTGGATTTTCTCGGCGAATGACGTTATTGCCAACATGGGTGTCATTGTAGCGGGCGTCACGGTTTATCTGTTTGACACTCGCTGGCCTGATTTAGTGATTGGCTTTATTGTTTCAATTGTCGTCTTGCGGGGTGCAATCTTAATCTTAAAAGATGCTAAGCAAGAACTTCGTAATAACAGCGCATCTAATGGAGAAGTGTTATGAATTTTACACAAGCAGCAAAACCTTATGTAGAAGAAAAATTAAGAGATGCTCAACATGCATTTACAAATCAAGATGAAGAAACAGAATTTAAAGCCCTTGAGGATGCGCATGTGATTGGTCAACACTCTACTTTTCATCATACCCGAGTACACTATGAAATGCTTAAATTTGGCTTAAAACGCAAGGATACTAAAGAAGTCTTCGGGCAGCTCTTCAGGCTGATTGGTGCCGTTACCAAAACGGCTATTGGTTTGTTACCGGAGGGCAATACGGGCGGGGCAAATGTAAGCCCGTTCAAACCCATGCCTATTTCACAAGCAAATAAAGCAATCTTGGATGAAATCAAACATGCACAGTCATAATCATTCACATAGCCATAAGCACTCAGATGGCAATTCAGACGATGCATCAAGGCGAATTGGCTGGGCGTTCTTTTTAAATGTGGTATTCACCATCATCGAGTTTATCGGTGGTTGGCTAACCAACAGCACCGCTATCATGGCAGACGCGGTGCATGATTTGGGCGACAGTTTGTCGATTGGTACTTCTTGGGGTTTAAATAAACTTAGCGATAAAGATGCCAATCGCACATTTTCCTATGGCTATAAGCGGTTTTCACTATTGGGGGCGTTAATCAACGGAGTTGTATTGACCATAGGCTCTATTTGGATATTGTTTGAAGCAATCCCTCGTTTAGCAGAGCCTGAAATGCCCCAAGTAGAGGGGATGTTAGCCTTATCTATTTTTGGTATGGCAGTAAACGGTTTTGCCGCTTATAAACTAAGCGAAGGAACGTCATTAAACGAACGAGTGCTTAATTGGCACTTGTTAGAAGATGTTCTCGGTTGGGTGGCAGTATTTATCGTATCCATCGTCTTAATGTTCAAGCCTTGGGCGATTTTAGATCCCATCCTGTCCATTGGCTTTACTTTGTTCATTCTCTTCAATGTGTTTCGTAACCTAAAAGAAACCCTGATGCTATTTTTACAGGCAACGCCAGATGAAGAGCAAATGTCAACAATCCGAAACGACTTGCTTGCAAACGATAAGGTAAGCGACCTCCATCATTTTCACATTTGGTCGTTAGACGGAGAGCGCAATGTTATGACTGTCCACCTTGTCTTAAAAGGAGAAGTTAGTGTTGAACACATTCAGTCATTAAAAGAGAGCATACAAAGCTCATTAGCCAAGTATCATTTTGAACATACTACAGTTGAGCTAGAATTTGCCGATGAACAATGTCGTGACGAAATGAAATAGGTTTGGTATGCTACTTGTTATGAAAAATTTAAAACGTATATGTTACATCATGATCTCGCTGATACTCTTTCAGTCGTTTTCTGCTGTGGCCAATTCGTTAGATTTTGATGCAATAGACACTCAACATTTGCAACATGAACACAATCATGCTGAGCATGATAAGAGTTTGTCATCAACAAGTACGCAAGATGCAAGTACCGACCAAGTACAGGGGCAGCATAATCCAGCCGACTGTCATCACTGTGGTCATTGCCATGGTACACATGTTCAGTGGGTCGGTCATGACAGTATCAATAAACACCATCACGTGGTGTCAAACCACAACTTTAACTATCTAGATGCTCTTATAGACGCACCTATCAACCGCTTACTGCGCCCACCTAAGCAAAAATCCTAAATTCTGTTTAAAGCTAGTCGCGATAACCTTAAACGCGACGTCCGTTATTATTTAATTTTAGGATTATTATGAATCTTACTCATTTTATTGGGCGTGACCTGCATGTCAGGTCGCCACTGCTATCTGCGCCTTTTAAGCGTATTCAAACAACAAAAGCCACATCATTGAGACGGCTTAGCTTACTTACATTTAATGGCACCAAACTGCTGTGCACTTGCTTATTGTTTGTACCGATTTTTGCTCATGCGCAAAATCAGAACTGGGAAAGTTGGTTCTCTTCACAGATAAACAAACATCCCGATATTGTCGCGGCCAAAGAACAATTGTTAAGCACAGGTGCGCTCGCTGATGCTTCTGAACGAGCCCTTTATAACCCTGAATTGTCAACTGACTATACGCGTAATGGCGATAACAATGACTACAGCGTGGGTGTTGAACAGACAATCGACCTTTGGGACAGGCAAGGCGCAAGGCGACAAAAAGCGGGTTTTATGCGCACTGCTGCACAAGCTCAATACCAAGAAGTCGTTTTAAACAAATCAGCTGATGCTATTGATGCATTAATCAATTGGCGTGCAGCAAGAAGTGCCGCTGTAATTGCAAAATCACAACAACAGCAACTTAATTCGTTACTTGAATTGGTCGAAATACGTCAAGCGGCTGGTGATCTAGGGAGTATCGATGCAGAGCTTACCTTTTTGTCGTTATCGAAACAATTTGCTCAAGTGGCGGGAGCAGAGGCTCAACTTCAAATGGCCGAAGCAATGGTGCGGGAGTTACTTCCTGATTGGGAGCCAGAGCGAGGGATTATACCCGACGACTTTTGGCCTTCTAATGCTACATATCCGTCTGATGAAGAATTACTAAAACACCCAAAAGTAGCAAGCGCTTATGCGCAATGGCTCACGCAAAAAGAAGAAGCAGAAGTCACTAGACGTAGTGCAAAAGCAAATCCTACTTTTGGTATTAATGCAGGGCAGGAAGCGCGAGAAAACACCGTTGGGCTGACCTTTTCCATACCGTTAAACATTCGCAACGATTACAGTGCAGAAACTCGCGCCGCAGAACGCATGGCGTTAGAAACTGAAGCACGTTTTAGAGCGCAGTATCGGAAACTTCGTTTCGATTTAAAAGGAGCGTTTGGCGCGTGGCAAAGCTACAACCTACAGTTTACGCAATGGCAATCATTGGTAAAGGGTCGCATCGAGAGTAGTGGTGATTTGTTAGAGAAGCAGTGGCGCAGTGGCGATTTATCAACGACTAACTACCTTATTGCACTGAATCAACGCGCAGAAAGTTTACTGTCTGGCATAGAGCTCGAAAAGCAAACGCGCATAGCATTAAAAAATCTCATGCTGCAATCAGGTCGTCTTATCGACTTGCCCCCAGTTCAACACGATTTCTCAATTGAGTAACAGGATTAACAAAATGAATAAAACAGTATTAGCAGTTTTCATCGCCACATTTGTCGGCGCTGCACCAAGTTTCGCACAAAAGTCTGATCAACAGCATGCTCACAATGAAACGGTAACAAGCATCGATAAAAGCATAAAAGATAAACATGACGAACATACTGATGATGGTCATGAAGAACATGAACTACAAGATGGTCAAAAGCTTGATGAGCATGGAGGCGAGGGTGCCGATGAACATGATGATCACGAAAGCGAACATGCTCATGATAAAGGTGAAAACGAGGATAAAGATGATGAAGAGCATGATGAAACTGCTTCTGCATCGTTAGACTCCAATCAAATGGCATTAGCCAACATTAAAGTAAGCACACTAAGCCCCAAAATTGTCAATTATACTTTGTATGCACCGGGTGAAATATTTTCAAACGGCTATAGCAGCTATAGAGTATCACCCAGAGTGGCATCCGTTGTCACGCGTCGTCATGTGGCATTGGGAGACAGGGTAAATAAAGGCCAAGTGCTTGTCACGCTTTTTAGCGAAACCGTTGCGCAAGCACAAGCCAATTACCGAACAACATATCCAGAATGGGAAAGAGTAAAAGGACTTGGTCGAAAAACTGTTGGAGAGCAGCGCTACATTGATGCAAAAGCTAATTTTGAAGCGGCTAGTGCAGTATTAATCTCATATGGTTTATCCGATGCAGATTTGAAAACGCTCACCTCACAGCAATCAATAGCATTAGGAGAATATAGCTTACGTGCTGAAATTGATGGCGCGGTACTCAGTGACTCGTTTGAACAAGGTCAGCGTATTGATGCGGGAGAGCCGTTGATCTCGTTGGCAGATGAAAGTGAACTTTGGGTAGAAGCGCATCTACCATCGAATATTAACCTGCGGTTAGGTGCAGGTTCTCCGGCACAAATCAAAGTGGGAGACTTCACAGTTGATGCAACGGTTACACAAGAGGCACATACCATTGACCCAATTACTCGAACGAGAACGGTTCGGCTATTAGTGAGCAACCCTGAACATCGTTTGCATCCTGGTCAATTTGCCGAGGTGTATTTCCGTTTTCTGACAAAAATGCCGGTAATGGCTGTTTCAGAAAGTGCGCTAATGCGAGGGCCCGATGGAGACTGGATGGTATTTGTAGAAGATCATCCCGGCGAGTTTTTACCCGTCGAAGTTGAACTTGGAAGAGCGCTTGGTGGCTTGCGGGAAATAACCGGTGTAGAGCCGGGTTCTCGCGTAGTAAGCGAAGGTGCTTTTTTTGTCGCTTCACAAATCGCTAAAGGCGGTTTTGACCCACACAACCACTAATTAGGAGGAGTCTTTATGTTTAATAAATTAATTGATTGGGCTGTTACTAATCGTTTGTTAGTGGTGATTGCTCTGACAACGTTAATAGTCAGCGCGGTTTTTGTTATTCCAAAACTGAATTTGGATGCATTTCCAGATGTCACCAACGTGCAAGTATCTGTCAATACAGAAGCACCGGGGTTAGCTGCCGAAGAAGTAGAGCAGTTAATTACTTATCCAATAGAAGCGGTGATGTATGCCTTACCGGATGTGATGGAAGTGCGCTCTATTTCCAAAACAGGTCTTTCAGGTGTGACCGTTGTGTTTAGCGAGGACACAGATATCTATTTTGCACGTCAATTGGTATTCGAGCGTCTGCAAGCGGCTAAAGAGTTAATTCCCGAGGGCGTCGGTACGCCAGAAATGGGACCCAACACATCAGGATTGGGGCAAGTGTATCAGTATCTATTGTTGGCTGAGCCCGATTCAGGCCTAGACGCTATGGCGTTGCGTAGTTTAAATGATTGGGTGGTGAAATTGCTGCTGCTTCCTGCCGATGGCGTAACGGATGTGCTCTCTTTTGGTGGGGAAGTACGCCAATACCAAGTTAACCTCAATCCATCTCAATTACTTGGATATGGCTTGACTCAAGATATAGTGATGGAAGCACTTGAGCGGAATAATACCAATGTGGGGGGGTGGTATATGAACCGAGGGCAGGAGCAACTTGTGATAAGAGGCACTGGCTGGTTAGATCATGGCGAGGAAGGGTTAGAGCAATTACGTCAGGTACCTTTAAAAACCGTAGACGGAACAACGATTACTGTATCCGATGTGGCGAACGTTGAGTTAGGTAGCGAAATTCGTCAGGGTGCTGCCACCATGACCAGAAAAGACGCCGACGGTAACATTCAAAACTTAGGTGAAGTCGTCTCAGGCATTGTACTTAAGCGCATGGGAGCTAACACGAAAGCCACAATTGATGGCGTCAATGCTCGTATTCAGCGAATTAACCAAGCATTGCCTGATGGCGTGAGTTTTGAAGTATTCTACGATCAAGCTGACTTAATTACTCAAGCCGTGGATACGGTTGTAAATGCGCTAATGTTAGCGTTCGTATTTATTATGGTTATTCTAGCTTTATTTTTGATGAATCTACGAGCCACGTTTTTAGTCCTGATTTCGATCCCTATTTCTATTGGTATTGCCTTAATGGTCATGTCGTGGTTTGGACTTTCTGCCAACCTTATGTCGCTTGGGGGCATTGCAGTGGCAATCGGCATGCTAGTAGATGGCTCAGTGGTAATGGTTGAAAACATGTTTAAACACTTGACTCACCCTGATGCTGAGCATGATCACAAGAGACAATTGGGTGAACATGTTGAAGATGATGATCCATTAGACTCGTCCCATGATACGCACGGTATCGCTTTGCGATTACAAGAAGCGGGCAAGGAGGTAGCCCGGCCTATCTTCTTCGCAACAGCCATAATCCTTGTGGTATTTATGCCTTTGTTTAGCTTTGAAGGCGTTGAAGCAAAATTATTTCAACCAATGGCTATTAGTATTATGTTGGCCATGCTTTCGGCGGTATTAGTTGCACTGATTATTGTACCGGCATTGGCGACGTATCTATTTAAAAAAGGCGTGAAACCACGAGAAAGCGTTGTGTTGAAACCTCTAGACGCGGGGTATCGCAAAGGGCTATCGTGGGCAATTTTGCATAAAAAAGTAGTGATTGGAATTGCTGCAATTATGGTAGTCGCTGCTGGTGTAGTGCTTCCTCGGCTTGGCACAGAGTTTGTACCAGAACTGGAAGAGGGCACCATTAACTTGCGTGTTACTTTAGCGCCTTCATCTAGTTTAGATACTGCCCTAGAGGTCTCCCCTAAGCTTGAGAATATATTAATGGGGTTTCCAGAAGTCACCTATACATTGTCGCGTATCGGTCGCGCCGAAATAGGAGGCGATCCTGAGCCTGTAAACAATATCGAAATTTATATCGGGTTAAAGCCAGTGCCTGAATGGACAAGTGCAAGTAACCGCTATGAACTGCAAGCGTTAATGGAAGAAAAAATGGAGCAACATCCGGGTTTGCTCTTCAATTTTTCTCAACCTATCTCGACACGAGTGGACGAGTTGTTATCGGGTGTAAGAGCTCAACTTGCCATTAAATTATTTGGGCCTGATCTTGACATCTTGGCTGAAAAAGGCCAAGCCATTGAAGCTTTAGTAAAAGAAGTTGAAGGTGCAAGAGATGTTGCTATGGAGCAAATTGCCGGTGAATCTCAACTGATTGTGACACCGAATCGCCGCGCTCTGTCGCGCTATGGGTTGGCCGTGGGTGATGTAATGGAGCTCGTAAGCGAAGGTTTAGGTGGAGCCAGCGCTGGCCAAATCATTAATGGTAATGAGCGCTATGATATTTATGTCAGACTTGCTGAACAATTTCGAAATAACAGTCAAACGATAGCTGACTTGCGCTTACAAACTCCGTCAGGTGCATGGGTTCGTTTAGGAGATGTTGCAGAAGTGACGATTGCTTTTGGTCCACCGCAAGTCAGACGTGATGACGTACAGAGGCGAGTTGTTATCCAGGCAAATGTTCAAGGTCGAGACATGGGTAGCGTGGTGGCAGATATTCGTCAATCTATTGATGAGCAGCTAGCACTGCCTACTGGCTATTCAGTGGATATTGGCGGACAATTTGAGAATCAACAACGAGCGCAGAAACGATTATCAATAGTTGTGCCGCTTTCGTTGGGCTTAATTGCATTACTACTGTACTTTGCTTTTGCTTCGTTTGGTCAGGCAATGCTGATCCTCGTGAATGTGCCTCTAGCTGTGATAGGTGGAGTATTTTCACTTTGGTTATCAGGGCAATATCTTTCTGTACCGAGCTCCGTAGGTTTTATTACCTTATTTGGAGTGGCGGTCCTAAATGGGGTGGTGATGGTAGAAAGCATCAATCAGCGCATTGCAGACGGATTATCAGTGTCTGACGCTGTATTCGATGGTGCTACATCAAGACTTCGGCCAGTGTTGATGACGGCGATTACATCTGCGCTAGGGCTAATTCCAATGTTAATGTCTAACGGCGTGGGTGCTGAAATCCAAAAACCGTTAGCAAGTGTCATTGTGGGTGGCTTAGTAACCGCGACATTTTTGACACTCTTTGTACTACCTGTGCTTTTCGCCTGGTTTTCAAAAGGGAAGTTAAAAGATATGACAAGAGCATAATCTTAATTTGAGCTGGCCTGTTGCATGCGATAAGCATCGATAGGCTAGCATCAAACCTTATAGGAGTAGATATGAAAAACTATCAAAGGCTACCAAAAAATATTACATCTCTTTTTTACATTGTCTATATCCGCTGGAGTAGGTTTCACAGCGCTATCTGCTATTGCGGCGTTATACGGGCTGGTGATGATTTCGTTTATTAAACAGCAGTTGGAGGAAACAGATGATTTGATCGAATCGATTGTAGAAGTTGCAATCACTAGATTTCGCCCTGTGTTGATGACAGCGCTCGTTGCGAACTTGGGTTTTATTCACATGGAGTTAAATGTGGGTACGGGTGCTGAAGTTCAAACGCCTCTGGCGACAGTGGCCATCGGTAGATCAACCTTACTAACCCCTTTTGTGATGCCAGTGCTGTATCGAATGAATGGCTTATGCTAAAAAAATGAAATAGTCAGGAAACCTCGGGGCGTCAAGACGCGAGGCTCTTTTGCAATCAATGACTTAATCTCTTCAAAGGACAGTAAATTATGAAAAAATCATATACATTGAAAAGATGGGCACTCCTAATAGTCCTGACGATGTCTGTCGTGGCTTGCAGCAGCTCACTTAGAGAAACAGAAATAGTAAACTTACCTAATGGCCCAGTTACTATTCTTAGTGTGAATGTTAACCAAAGTGGAGATAGCTGGAACGTATGGGGTGAGCTACAGTCAATCACCCACAGTACAATGCGAAATGTTCGCATACGGATATCAGTCATTTCAGATGATGGAAAGGTAATTCAGCAAAAGTATGCAGAATACAGAAGGAGAATAAGCACCGATAGACATCGTAGAATAAAACCAACGAACAAAGCTATTTTCAACGTTACATTTGAATCAATAACCGAAAATGCGAAGGTGATTGCTGAACATGTGACCAGCCAATAATAGTTACAGTACTAATCTGTCTGAGCAGTTACAAGCAGTGTAGTACATTCGCTGCAATAACATTGATAGGTTTATGTATTTTTACTGTTTGTATTGTTTCTAAACAAAAAGGTAAATTAAGCTTGATTTATACAAACAAGCGCCAATGTATACTGTATATAAAATCAGGCTTATATCAAGGATCAACATGGATGCATTAACTGTCGAAAACGAATTACGCGAAGCCGTATCAAGAATAGTTAGTCAGGTTGAGCTCGCAAGTAAGCAGGGTAGGCTTGATATTAACTTAGCGATGGAAGATGCATTTATACCCATTCTCAAAGAGTTGTTTCACTTGCAAAAGTTACACAATCTAAATGCGAAGCAGAAAAATTACCCTGGTATAGATCTAGGGGATGAGTATGATCGAGTAGCATTTCAGGTAACCGCAACTACAGATCTCGAAAAAGTTAAAAAAACGCTATCCATTTTCGTTGATAAAAACTATCAATCCAACTTTGATGAGCTCTTTATTCTGATGCTTGTGGGCAAACAGAAAAGCTACTCACAACAGGCTATTGATAAAATAACGGGAGAGAAATTTAATTTCATTGCAAAAACACATATTATTGATTGCGGCGACATTTTATCAAAAGTAACAGAATTAAGAGTTACTGCCCAACGTCGGATCCTGCACGAATTCAAACTTATTCTTGGAGAAATTGATGTTTATTTAGCGCTTCGCGAACCAAAAACCGATGTTCCAGTCGTGTTCACGTCAAATATTGCGCCAATTACTTTCCCATCTAAGGTTTTTATTGCTGAAACTACAATAGTCAAAAAGGATGTGCTTTCGCGAGCAAAAAGTGAACTTGAATATAAGGGCAGGAAGTCAGATATGCACATGTGCATTCGTCTTGCTTTAGAACTTGAAGGCTCTAAGTTTACGGGGTGGGCTTTTCATGATGGTAAGATATTCACGTTCGAAGATTTTGAAGTCCAATCCCCGCTGAAGTCTCTAATTGATGTTGGAACTATCGAAGAAGTCGATAGCGATGAGCTATATTACTCAGAATATGTAGAGTATGAAAATGTCTTTAAGTCGCTTCTTCAAGGGCAAATACGGGAGCAGCTCATACATCATAATGTCAACTTTGATATGTATGAAAAGCAGTTCTATTTTAATAAAGACGACGAAAAGCAAACACACAGGAAAGAAACATGGAAAGGTATGAAAACAGCTCATAGAACAGTTTTTGAACGTGTAGATAGTAAGAAAGAACCCGGTAGTCTTGCACACTATAAACACCTAAGCTTCCAGTTAAGGTTTATTCATACGATGGGTCAGTTCCATACCCTGATCGTACCGAGTTGGCTTTATACCTATAACTCCTATCGTCGCACCCGTTTTCACGACAAGTTAGTAACGAAGCAAAAAAGGCTTGAAAACAATCAAGCAGTGAGAAATCTGACCCGGTTTATTGCTTTTTTTCTCTCTCAAATGACACATCAGGAAATTAAGTTCGGTTCGCTTATTCAGCTTGTCCCAGAAAACATCACCGAAGATTTGATTGATATCGATGAGGAGGAATAAACAATGAAGGTTACCGTAATTGAAGAGCCGCTTTTAGAGTTCGGTAAAGGAACACATATTTGTCCACGTAATGGAATCGAACGAATGGGTGTTTATGATACCCCCCTCTGTCTTGACAAACGCCGTGATGCTTGATTGAATGCGGAAAGTTTTCACCGATCCGAACCCTGTAAAGGAAAGAAATATGTCCGAAAATCACACGCACGAGAAACATGCTCACGGCGAAAGCAAACCTGCCGACGATCACAAAACCGACGATGGCCACGATCACGCGCATGGCGGCTTTCTGAATACGGTCTTGGGCGGACGTGCCGAGGTCATATTCGCCGTGCTTGCCGGGGTTTGTTTGCTTGTTGGCTGGTTGGGGCCAAAATTCAGTGTAATTTCTGAACAGTTCGGTTTTGGCCTGCTACTGGCAGCGTACTTTTTCGGGGGTTACTTTGCCTTGCGCGAAGCCATTGAAAAGATCGTCAAAGGTCAATTTCAGATTGATTTTCTAATGCTCGTCGCTGCATCAGGTGCTGCGTTCTTGGGGGAATGGGCGGAAGGCGCTTTCCTGCTGTTTCTGTTCAGCATCGGTCATGCGCTTGAAAACTACGCCATGGGTCGCGCCAAAAACGCAGTCGCCGCATTGGCAGACCTAACACCGGACGAGGCCTTGGTTCGCAGGGGCGACAGCACCGAGACAGTTTTGATCGAGAACCTGTTGGTGGGTGACATTGTCGTTGTCCGTTCTAACGAACGACTTCCGGCGGATGGCTTCGTTGTCAAAGGATCAAGCGCCGTGAACCAGGCTCCGATCACGGGCGAGAGTGCGCCGGTAGACAAGGTGCCTGTCGATGATCCCGAATATGCCGCAAGCAATCTGGACAAGCTCACTGCGCAAACCCGCGTCTTTGCCGGATCGATAAACGGCGGCGGCAGCCTAGATGTTCAGGTCACGAAACTGTCGGGAGAATCAACCCTGGCGCGGGTGGTGACAATGGTTGCCGAAGCACAGACCCGCCAGTCGCCGACACAGAACTTTACCAGAAAATTCGAAAAGATATTTGTGCCATGCGTCATTGTGTTGGCCGTCGTGACCAGCTTTTCGTTCCTGATTTTGGACGAAACAGCTGCTGAAAGCTTTTACCGTGCGATGGCCGTTCTGGTCGCGGCCAGTCCCTGCGCTTTGGCAATTGCGACACCCAGCGCAGTTTTGTCGGGAGTCGCCCGTGCCGCGCGTGGCGGTGTGTTGATCAAAGGCGGCGCGCCACTGGAAGCCATGGGTCATCTGGACGCGATTGCCTTTGACAAAACCGGCACCCTGACCATTGGCGAGCCGCATCTGGTCGAAATTAAACCCTATGGCGATGCGTCAGAGACAGAGTTGTTACAGGTCAGTGCCGCCGTCGAGATGCTCAGCGACCACCCGCTGGCACAGGCCGTTGTCAGGGATGTCAAAGACCGCCTCGGCGATTTGCCGGTCGAGGCCACGGATTTCGCCAATATCATTGGACAAGGCGCGTCGGCGAAGGTTGACGGCAAGATTGTTCATATTGGTAAGACCGCCCTGTTTGAAAATGCCGAAGGATTGCCTTTGCCCGACGATCTGCGTGCATCGGTTGAGGCGATGTCGCAAAATGGTCGTACGACGATGATCGTCAGAAGAGGCGACAGGTATCTTGGCGCAATTGGCCTGATGGACACGCCCCGAGAGGACGCCAAGACGGTTATCGCCGCGCTGCGTGATCTGGGGCTGAAACGGATGATGATGATCTCTGGCGACAACCAGAATGTTGCTGACGCCGTCGCCAAAGAAGTCGGCCTGGACACCGCGTTTGGCGATTTGATGCCAGAGGACAAGGTGACGAAAATCGCAGCCCTCAAGGCAGAAGGTGGCGTGGCGATGGTGGGTGATGGCGTAAATGACGCCCCGGCTATGGCTAATGCCACAGTTGGAATTGCAATGGGTGCCGCAGGTTCTGATGTCGCATTGGAGACAGCGGATATTGCGCTGATGGCGGATGATTTGCAGGCCCTTCCGTTCGCCGTGGGACTAAGCCGTAAGACCAGCCGTATCATCCGCCTGAACCTGTGGTTCAGTCTCGGCGTCGTTGCACTGCTTATCCCGGCGACCTTGTTCGGCCTGGGGATCGGACCGGCTGTACTGATTCACGAAGGATCGACGCTTATCGTCGTCTTCAACGCTTTGAGGTTACTGGCATTCAAAGACAATCGCGTCCAATCGACATGATGCGTGCGGTAGAGTAAGGGCTGTAGCGTAAATCGCGCAAGCGCTCCAAATCACTTGTTCTGGACTAATGGTTAAAACGCCTAAAACTGATTGTCTGTGAACGGTATGCAAAACCGAACATCGATGCATTGTTAGTCAAGGTCTGAAAAGTTCGCGATGTCGACTTTGATGGAGTATAAGACGAATTAACGCTATGTACTAGTCATTGTCACAGCTGTATTTGAGGGTAGTTTCGCGTTTACTCGTTTGTGGTGTTGAAGAAATTTGTGAAATATTTGTCGTCGAGGTGAGTAAGTAAGCTGACCTTTGGTGCTGAAATAGGGATAGTGAAATGCGAAAAGCCCTGCCTCAATAAATGGCATGTTCAAATATCATTGTGTTTTCAGTGTGTCACGCGCCGAAGTCAAAATCACTTTGGATGGTGAAATCATCAAACATAAGCGTTTGCCCTAAAGCTTCGACCGGCGGTGCTCTGGTATTATTACCGGTGATGGCCGAGCCTTGATTGTCTAGATACGACAATATCTTGTGGATGATGCTAGGTTCGATTATGCAGGCAATTATCGTCACATTGTGTTTTAGACATTTCTCACATTCGGTAATGTCTATACTAAATACTCGCTTTAGGCGCTGAGCCCAACTCATGCCCCTAGCGTGATAAGGCTTGTCAGACTGGTGACTTTCCTGATCGTTCAGTTTAGGGCTATTTTTTCCACGCTGTGAGGCCGTCACTTGGGCGCGAAGGTTGCTGTTAGGGGCGAATACGCCAAAAAATCGGGTGAGGTTAAGTCTTGGTGGTGGAATGAGAGCGGCTAGCTTGCCAATAAAATCCAGAGGATCAAAGAATACGTGGGTTGTACCGTCTCGATATGGCATTTTTAATTCATAGCGTACTTTCCCATGGTCAGTCATACTTAAACGCTGTTCACTAATCGCTGGGCGGCTGATGTAGCGACATAGTCTTTCTAATTTCTCTGGCTCATCGGCATTAGCGAAGACCCCTGCGTGTAAGGAAAAACCTGAGGTATTGGCTAACTGACCATATTCGCCTTCATTGCTTGCAGGGAGTGTCTGTAGTGTAAACACCTTTTGCCCTTGTTGAGGCCCCATTGCTATGCGATAGCTGACAGATGCGCCTTGTAATTGGAGAAGGCTATCTTCATCATCTACAGGCAAGTTAAGAAAACTGTTTTCCATATCACGCTCAACCAAGCCAACTTTCTCTAAATATTTAGCAATACGTTGGCTGATAGAGTGCACTATTTCGACCATGTCATCCTGCGTTGGGGCCTTTATTCGGGTAAAGGTGGTGCCACCCCATGGATTTTCACTTACTACACCTTCTAAGAACAGCATATGAAAATGGATATTCAAATTGAGGGCGCTACCGAATCTCTGAATAAGTGTGACCGCTCCCGTTTTGGCTTGTTTGTTGGTAAAGCCTGCTTTGTTCACAATTTGAGTGGAAATGGCGCGGTGAATGATTTGCATCACCTTGCTTAACTCACTTGGGTATCTTGCTAGCAGCAAGCGAAGGGGAATGGGTAAACTTAGGACCCACTGGCGCACTGGGTAGCCCCTAAGCACATCATCAACCAACAGCGCTGCGCCTTCAGCCATTCGTCTTGCTCCACAACTGGGGCAGAAGCCTCTGCGCTTGCAGCTAAAGCCGACTAACTTCTCATGTTTACAGTCACCGCAGACGACTCGCAAAAAACCGTACTCAAGTCGACCACAACGCAAGAACTCATCAAACTCACGTTCAACATATTTAGGTAAGTATTTGCCTTGTTCGGCTAAGTTTACGGTAAAGCCAGGATAGTACCGTTCGACCAATTGATAAAGCATCGTAGTTTCTGGTCGATGGCGTTTGTATTGTTCACTCTGTCGTATTGCCGGCACATTCGTTTGTCTTTGAATTTTATGCAGGCAAGTGTGGCAAAAATAGACGTAATTAACGACTGCCTGAACGGCCGGTTTGCCGATAAGCCGAAATAAGTGCAAAAGATCCTGGCTCTCGTTGTAAATCTAGCTTCACTATCAAATTTAAGGAATTAACTTTGGAAATTGCGAATAATATTTCAAAAAGCATCGACATAAAGACTGAATCGACTAAAAAAATAGACCCAAAAGCAGAAGACGGTGAGAACTGCTGCAAACAGCAGTTTGAAGAGGTTTTAAGCAAACTACAAGACATCAAAACTAAAGATGAACTTAGACGCTCAGAGCTAAGACTCGGAATAGTAGGAAGGGGGGAGGGCGTAGATAAACTCGACGTTTGGTTGGACTTATGTCGCAGCGGTATTGTCGCCAAGGAAAGTGAGCTATCAAACCTGTTTAAAGGTTTTGGTGGTGTTTCGGCTGACTATGGTTTTTTCACGCGACTATTATCTTCACCAGGATTCACGCGCGCGCTTCAAAAATCTTCAATTGTTAAAGTTAGTCGTATTAAAACTAGAGAAGAAAGAGTCGTGGCAGCAGTAAACTTGTACTACGAACAAGTCCAGTTTCTTGCAGAGAATAGAGCAATTGACGTCATTATTTGCGTTATACCAGAAGAACTATTCCTATCATTAACGCAAAAAGATGCTGGTTCGAAAAAAGACACCGGATCAGTCGAACAGTATATGGAACATGACTTTAGACGTTTACTAAAGGCGAAATGCATGCACCTTGGCATACCTTTGCAACTTGTGCTCGAAAGTACGCTATTGACAGGGAAAGCGAATAGAGGGAATCAGGACGATGCGACTCGCGCGTTGAATTTTGCAACGGCTTTGTACTATAAAGGTAATAAAACAGTTCCATGGAGGCTAAAAGAAGAGCGCTTTAAACCGAAGAGTTGTTATGTTGGAATTGGATTTTATAAGAGTAGAGATGGTGAAACTATATCAACAAGTTTAGCTCAAGTATTTGATGAGTTTGGTCACGGGGTAATCTTACGCGGGACACCTGTTGTCATCGATAAAAATGATAAGCGTCCGTTTATGTCAGAAGAACAAGCTTATGATTTATTAAGCTCAGCGTTATCTGAATACGATAAAGCCCTTATGCAAATGCCTGCCAGAATTGTTATTCATAAAACGTCAAAATTTCGAGAAACTGAAATCAGGGGGTTTTGTCGTGTTTTAGAAGAGAAAGGCGTTCGTTCTAAGGACTTTGTTTCTATCACTAATACGGATATTAGATTGTTTAGTCAGACTAGTTATCCACCCAAGAGAGGCACATTGCTCTCAATAAATGAAAGTGAAGGCGTTTTGTATACACGCGGCACAATCGATTTTTATCAAACTTATCCTGGAGCTTACGTACCAAATCCGCTAAAAATAGATGTTTATGAAAACGTTTCGTCTTTAGAGGAGTTGTCTGAGGAAATATTGGGTTTAACTAAGATGAATTGGAATAACACACAACTAGATGGCAGATTGCCTATTACTCTTGAGTGTGCAAAAAAGGTTGGGGATATAATGAAATACGTGGATTTAGGTGAAAAGCCTCAAGTCAGTTACAGTTTTTATATGTAGATTTGTTGCATTACCACCATTATGTCTAATACTCTTCAGTATTAGACATAATGTATAAGGGTAAGTTATAGTGTTGCCACCTTAACCTACAATAAAAACTCACTTGGCCATCACTAAACCCACACCTTTGTTTCCAACCTATCCTGAACTGACTGAGCTGAGTCTTAGTGTCTATCCGCAATTGTCTGCATACTTAGAGAATCAACCTAAGTGGATGCAGCAACATTGGCACTGGGCAAAAGATTACCTACTTTATATTGGTCGCAACAAATCTGAACACACGTACGTGCGTTTTCGAAACGACATCGAAAAGTTTTTACTGTGGGTGTTTATGGTTGATAAGCAGCCTGTTGACGATTTACGCAAAGCTGATATTTTGCGTTACATTGATTTTTGTGTCGCGCCGCCTGTTAAATGGATCAGCACTCAGTTACATGACAGATTTAGCTTAAGCAACGGATATTTTGCTTCAAACATTAACTGGACACCATTTAGACAAACGCCGCCAAAATATGATAAAGACCGAGTACTCGACCCCAGAAAATACAAACCGTCTCTACAGACCCTAGAATCTGCATTTGTTGCGCTTAGTTCGTTTTACCGACACCTGATTGATGAGGAAATTTGCTTTGGCAATCCCATCCCATTAGCGAAGCGTGATTGCAAGCACATGATAAAAGATAGCCAGGTAAAAACTATCAGCCGACTAACAGAGCACCAGTGGCAATATTTGCTAGATACCGCGGTTGAATTAGCGGATACAGACGCCCTTTTCGAGCGAAATTTATTCATAATATCTACAATGAAAACCTTGTTTCTTCGGCTATCTGAGCTTTCAGAAAGACAAGACTGGACACCCGTAATGAGCCATTTTTGGACGGATGAAGATAATAACTGGTGGTTTAAAGTTTACGGAAAAGGCAAGAAAATACGCGATATTACCGTACCTCAAGGTTATTTAAGTTACTTGAAGCGTTATCGTGAGTGGCGTGGCCTTTCTTCGTTACCATCAAAAGGTGAGCAAACCGTATTGGTAGAGAAAGTTAGAGGCCGTGGTGGGTTAACGAGTCGACAGATAAGTAGGCTCATTCAACAAGTGTTTGATGCAGCATTTGACAAAATGAAGTCAGAAAAAGGGTCAGAAGCTGCTCAGAAACTAAATGAAGCAACGACACATTATCTGCGTCACACCGGTGCCAGTATGGAAATTGAAAGGGAACGGCCCCTGAAAGATTTGTCTGAAGATTTGGGACACTCCAGCAGTGCAACTACCGATACAGTTTATGTTCAGGTTGAACGAAAAAAACGTGCTTCATCTGGTAAAGATAGAAAAGTCGAGTAGCTAATGGGATCCAATACATGTTACATGTGCGACGCTTTAGCAACGACGAAAGAGCACATACCACCAAAAGCCTTATTTCCCAAACAGAAGGATTTGCTTGGGGAATTCAGCCTACGCAAAGAACTAATAACGGTGCCATCTTGTGAGGAACACAATAATAATAAAAGTAGAGACGATGAATATTTAGTATTTTGTCTATCTACCTGCTTTCATGGAAACGACATAAAGGAGCAACTGTTTAACACGAAGATTATGCGGGCAATTGAAAGGCGTCCTGACACGTATTCGAACTTTTTAGATAATTATCAACGTGTAATGCTGAAACATCCAGATGGAAAAGTAGAACATACCGCCGCGTATTCAATCGACCTAAAACGTTTTGATAACGTGTTATCACATATAGCACGAGGCTTATATTACCATCACACTCAAACTAAATGGGAAGGACCAGCACTTGTCATGAGCAATGAATTACGTGATCTAAGCTCTAAAAATTCCGAAGAAATTAATGCAATTACTGATGATACTATTGAGCGAGTAAGTGCATTTTTATTTGATACAGAAAGTTATGGCCAAAATCCAGAAGTGTTCTCTTATAAAATTCATGACAGTAGGCCCAAGGGCTTCGTAATTCTAATGAAATTCTACTCGGCAATGACAGTAGCGGTAACGCTCGCTGAAAATAGTTAAATCAATTAATTTCTATATATAAATTAAGTGCTTAGGTGAAATTATCGAAAATCAGCGACCTAAACGGTAGTTCAGCCTGCTTATCAATGGTTATTCCAAGTCCATGAACGATGGTCTCCAAATTTAAATGCGGCCTATCGTGTAGTGCCTGATTACGATAATGACGAAATGATCATTCCTGAAACCACTATAGACTTAAAAGAACACGTAACATTAAGTTGGACAGCAGCGACAGACGAAACCAGTTCAGATATTTTAATTATTAGTGGCACACAAAACCAAACCGGCATGTATCAAGATGATTATGGTCTTGAAAAAGACATCGAAGTTGATGCTGGACTTGCGTACTCGTTATCTGGCCCAGATTTAGGTAGTTTAGAAGAAGGCGAGGGTAAACCTGCTGTTTCTTTACCCGCAACAGCAACAAAGTCTTGGGATATTAGTGATGCTGTCTCTGATCAATATGCCGTAGAGTTCGTGGTACCAGAATCCATCGATGTTACGACAGTACAACTTGCAAGCAAATCCGATGCATGGGCGGCTATTGCACCTGCGGCGTGTGTTATTGAAGGAGGCTGGGACGATACCTTTTTAACCACACCGCCAACTCGTGAGACGGAATGTAGCGATTATCCATTAGTTGGGTTTGATGCTGATTTGGGGAATCTTTGGTGGGTTGTTTTAAACTCTGATGCAGAAATCGCATTAATTGCAAAATAAAACCAACTCTATATCGAGTGACCTAATAATAAAAAGCCAGCCTCTTCTTTTGAGGCTGGCTTTTTTATACAGTTGCTTGTCACTAAAGCAGTCTATCTAGTCTAGCCTTTAGCTGGCTATTTTCTTTTTTGAGTTTCTCTTTTTGCCGCATTAAATCAATGACCATAGCCGTCGCGACCCAATCAATTTGCAATTGCTGATTCAATCTAACCGCTTTTTTGATCCAATGGGCACTGTCTAAATCAAAAACCCATTCCGAGACAGCATTACCATCAACGGGATCAACTATGCCGTATTCAACCACCGCATATACTGAATCTTGGGTAATTTCTTCGTATTGGCATAGCTCCTGAATTGTGAGGTGAAGTGTAATTTCTGACATCTTACTTGCTCCATTCTGCTCTGGGATTAAAATTAGCTTCGTTTGCCAATTGTGACCATAACTTTTCTGTTTCAGCCGTGGTTTTATTAGGAATATCTATTTTAATGACAACCAATAAGTCACCCTGATTACCTTTATGTTTTAAGCCTTTACCTTTCACTCGCAATTTTTGACCTGAATGACTATTAGGCGGGATATTTAGGCTAATTTTACCGTATAAAGTAGGTACTTCTAGCTTAGTACCAAGGGCCGCTTCCCACGGTGCTAAAGGTAAGGTAAGTAACAAATTATTACCTTGTACATCAAATAGAGGGTGGGGGATTAAACGGATGTGCAAATATAAGTCGCCGTTTAAAGAGCTTTCACTACCTGGTACACCTTGACCTTTTACTCTAATTCGCTCGCCATCACTCGTCCCTTCTGGAATTTTCACTTCTAATGACTTTTTAAGTTGCTCTACTTTGTTCCCCGTCAAAGCAGGAACACTATATTCCACGCGTTTGACGATGCCTTTAATCGATTCTTCTAAAAATAAAGGCACTTCCAATTCGACATCTTGACCTTTATACAAGTCAGATTCAGTTTGATGTGATTGTTGATGATGTCGGCTTCCACCCCCAAACACTGAATTAAAGAAATCCGAAAAGTCGGCACTTGCAGAACCACGAGCATGAGTATATCCATCACTAGATTGCCACCCTGGAGGAACATCAAAGCCTTGCTCATTTTGACCTCCATAACGCTTCAATTGATCATACTCAGCCCGTTTATTTTCGTCTTTTAGCACTTCATAGGCTTCAGCCACTTCACGAAACTTTTCTTCTGCATCAGGTGCAGCATTCATGTCTGGATGGAGTTTAAGGGCAAGTTTACGATAGGCTTTTTTAATTTGCTTTAGATCGGCGTCATCTTCAACACCCAAAACTTGATAGTAGTCTTTAAATTCCATACAAGTTCCTTCCTCGATAGTTTATAGGTTTTATTAATGGGTAGGCAATTAGCGTTTTCATCCGTAATCAAATAGCTTCTCTCTATCAGACAAACAGAAAGAGCCCATTAGTGCTCTTTTATCAAGCCTAAACAATTACTAATAATAGTTTGAACCCCTGATAAACAAAAGTTGTTGATGTAGATCAACGTAAAACCCGTCTAATGGGGTAAATTAATAATCATCTTCGCACTAAAATAAGGCCACTAAAATGATTTCTACTTCTATATTTCCTGGGCGTTATGTTCAAGGTGATCAAGCACTCAATATTTTACCAGAAGAAATTGCTAGACATGGTAAAAGCGCTTTTATCATTGCTGACAAATTTGTAACAGATAATAGTAGCGGCCCATTCAAAGAGGTGTTGGAGCAACTTAACGATTGCAAAGTTCAGCTTTTCGGCGGTGAATGTTGTGATGACGAAATTGATAAACTCTGTGATCGCTTTGCCAATGACTCCACTGAGGTAATTATTGGCATTGGCGGTGGTAAAACCCTTGATACGGCAAAAGTGGTAGGCTATAAACAAAGTTGTCCAGTTATTCTAATCCCGACAATTGCCTCTACAGATGCTCCCTGCAGTGCTTTATCTGTTATTTATAATTCTGATGGTTCGTTTAACCGATATGAGGTGTTACCCCATAACCCCGATGTCGTCTTAGTTGACACCAATGTCGTTAGCCAAGCACCTGTCAGGTTCTTAGTGGCTGGCATGGGTGATGCATTTGCGACTTGGTTTGAAGCTGAAGATTGCCGCCTTAAACGCGGTACAAATATGACCGGAAGAGTAGGGCCATTGAGCGCATACGCTTTAGCTAAACTATGCCACGAAATATTGCTTGAATATGGGGTTTATGCAAAACGTGCTTGTGAAAGCAATATAGTCACACCGGCTCTAGAACATGTTGTTGAAGCGAATACACTGTTAAGTGGCCTTGGTTTTGAAAGTGGGGGTTTAGCTGCTGCTCATGCGATTCATAATGGTTTAACGACCATTGCGGCTACCCATAATTTTTACCATGGAGAGAAAGTAGCAATTGGTCTTCAGGCAATGATGTTTTTAACCGATAGGCCTAGTAAAACCATCGATTTAGTATTCGACTTTTGTCAATCCATTGGGCTACCCATCTGTCTTGAAGATATTGGTATGATAGATCCCACTGAAGACGAATTAATAAAAGTGGCCAAACGTGCATGCGCTGAAGGTGAAACAATCCATAATGAACCCTATGAAGTGACTTATAGGAAAGTGATGCATTGTATTAAAGCAGCTGATGCTGAAGGAAGACGCAGAAAAAAGTTGTGAGCCTTTAAATTTCGCCCGTTGTTAACGCGCTGGCTTCTGATAAGTGGCTAATACATCTTTCTATGTGTTTAGCCACATGAAGTAACCAGCGATATGTGTCTAGCATATTAGTTGCTTCGACAATATCAAACTCATCATTAGTAACCTGTGTTAAAACTAGCTGCCTAAAGGCTTGATGAGCAGCGTTGAGTTTATCCGACAAATTTGAAACCTCTTTTACCGTTCCTGACCATTGATTGTGTTTTATCCCTTCAATTAACCGTTTTATCACCTCACATAATTGATTTGCATAATTATCAAGTTCATCGGGCAGGGCGCTGTTCAACCCTAAGGTATGTGTAAACGATTGATTCGGCATTTCTTCACAACGCTCATGTAACCTTTGCATATGATCTAATGTATGAATTAAGTTGAGCAGGCGCTGTCGCGTTTGCTGATCATTTTTTTCAATGGGTATGCGGTCGATAAATTCCCGTGCAACATTGATATCGATTTGTGATTCAACCAGTTTAGTTTCTACTTCTTCAGCAGGTTTACTCAGAATAACCGCTGTTGTTTGTAGCAATGTCATCAGTTGTTTTTTTAACGAGTCTAACGCCAAATCTAATGCTATTGATGGCTGACTCAGCAGACTGTCATCAAGTTGTTCTGAATTGGTTTCATGGGAACTACGAATGAGCCCTTCTATCAACTTTGCAAACACCTTGCTAAACGGTAAAACGATAATCACACCAAGTAAGTTAAACGCACTATGAAACGCGATCAATGCAACTTCAGCATTGTCTAAAATGGGCTGGGCGGTTAAGTATTCCCAAACCTTAATAAAGGGAGAGACAAATATTAACGCCGTTATCCCAGTAAACAGATTATAAATCACATGAGAATAACCGGTTCGCTTGGCGGCAACAGATGCGCCTGTAGCTGCCATTAAAGCCGTTACTGTGGTACCGATATCCATTCCAATTACTAGGGTAGCTGCTACTTCAAAATTAATTAAATCTGAATAAAGTGCAGTTAATGCAGCAGCCACACCGGCACTTGATGACTGGGTTACCAAAGTAAATAGAACTGCCAAGCCTAATACGGATAGTTTTTGCGGTAAAGTCGCAACGGATAGACCTTCGAAAGCAAAATATTCCCGTAATATCGCCATGCTGTCTTGAAGTTCGGTTATTCCAACAAAAATCAGTCCAAAACCCGCTATGGTTAATCCTAAGGCTCCTATGTTTGCTTTAGCGAATAAACGCAGTAACGCGCCTGCAAAAATAAGAGGAAACGCAATCACGCCTAGTTTGAGTTTAAATCCAAATAATAAAACCAACCAGCCAGTGATGGTCGTCCCCATGTTGGCACCAAAGATTACCCCCAGAGAATGACTAAAGGTCATTAAACCTGCTCTAACAAAGCCAACAGTCGCCACTGTTACAGCGCTAGAGGATTGCAGAATTGCGGTACTAATCGCACCACAAAGCGCGCCGGAGTAGGGACTTCGCGTGTATTCCATTAAACGGAATCGAATAAGCTTACCAGCCAAAGACTTTAATCCGTCAGTCATTACAATCATACCGAGCAAAAATAGCCCTATGCCGCCTAAAACCTCAGCGATCAATATCCATCTTTCTGTCATTCAATACGCCCGCAATGTATGTGCTACCAAATCTTAATTGCTTAAACCGCAAATTATTCGATTTCAAATGTTCTAACATGAAATTTTGTAACAGTAGAGCTGTAATAATTTCAAACACCTTAGTACTAGATTAGTCTAGAAGCCGTATTTTTGGATCTTAAAAAAGAAAATAACGAAAAATATCCCTTTAAAATCAGTCAATTTGCTGCAAAATTCAAGGTAAAACTATTACTCACCGAAATATGGTCTGGTGTTTGCTCCTTTATCTGTGCAATCAATTCGATTCTTAATTCACATTAATTTTATACGGAGAATTTTATGAACGATGACCAAGTAAAAGGCAATTGGAAAGAACTTAAAGGTAAAGTACAGAAAAACTGGGGAAAAATTACCGACGATGAATTAGACAAAATGGAAGGTACCCGCAAAGAGTTGGTTGGCAAAGTCCAACAATCTTATGGAAAATCCAAAGAAGAAGCAGAAAAGCAAGTTGATCAATTTTTAAATAGTTAACAGACTTTTCTAATCTGACCTTGTGCCTCAATTCCCATAAACTCATGAGGTGCAAGTTGCTATTATGTTACAAGCACAGCGTGGTCAATAAATGTCGACCACGCTTTTATATTCAATCAATCACATACTAAACACCACATACTCAATCCCAATTCAAGCTATTGTATTTTGAACGAGCTCACAAAAACAAAAGACATCTTTACTCTACAAGGTCATTTCTTAAATAAGCATTAAACGTGAATAGTCATCATGATGACGTTAAGTTTATCCGTTAAAACGTAATCGAAAGCTCAGGCATAAATATTCCAAAAACTAAGTGACAGATTGCCACCAGCAAATTCATGTCACCAAAATAAGCTAGCAGTTCCTATTCAAAATATCTAACCGTGCTGTACGTGAAATCTGATGAGGTTTGTGAGGTTAACTCTAAAACCAGACACACAGAGACGCATAAAAATGAAAAGTATTTACTGAAGAAAGTGCACCAAGCCCCTCCACGTGCATTAATACTAATATTCGCATAATGTATATTATGTTCAATTATATATTATTTTATTAATAAGTACTCACTTTCGCTGGTAAACACTAGCAGTATGAAAAATACGAAGCCAAATGTGGTTTTATTTGCCCCTCTCTTAAACATTAAATGATTTAAATTATTATTGGAGACTTATTGGCTTTTACTAAACAAAACCCTAAAATCACGCATAGCGAATGAGAATTATTTGCATAGAGCTTTCCCACACAGAATGCATAGAAAATGAACGAACCCTGTCAATAAGCAACAGGTATTATTTGTTTTTGACGCGCCACTCCGACTTCAATATGGAACACTATTACATTCAGATATTTGCTGATCTTTAATAAAAATGGACTAGGAAAAAGGCAACCTCTTTTAGTCGTCTTTAAGCTTGCTATTATTGAAACTTACTCAGTAGCCTTTAAAGTTATTCATCGATTTTCGAATTCAACCAAATAAGTGTTACGCTGGAACTTGTAGTAAAGAATTCTGTGATTTGGGATGAAGTTTTACGCCTTCACACTCCTAACTAAATAAAGACAAAAAATGCTGGACAACGATGAAAGGAACAATTCAAAAGTCTTGGACGCCGCTCAGTTAACGCGCAAAGAGTCGGTGCACAGGGGTTTTTTGTACCAGCACTTGTATGCGGTAGGTTGTTTGCTACTGGCGCAAACAGCAAAAGTTAATGTGGTAATGGTCGAGCTTGATGAAGATATAGAGCTTATTACAGATTGTGGGCGAATTTATGTGCAAGTCAAAACTCGTTCAAAGTCAATCATGCATAGCGATATTTCAGGTGCCATAGAGCGTTTCAAAGACTTGCGGAAAGAGCATTCTGAAGGGCGGAGGAAAGGTGACGCTTCCTTTGTTTTCGTTACCAATCAATCACCTAGTATTCAGCTCAAAAAGAGTATTGACGATAAGGAAATCCCTCACGACATGGTTTTCTTGAGTCCCCAGAGCACTATTCAAAGACTCCCTGCACTCCCTCCTGCCTGGAAGTCGGTACCTGAAGCAGTAGCGTGGTGTGTAGGCCAAGCAGAGAAGCTGAATTTTTCATTACTCTCGCCTGACTCCCTTGTATGGAAGCTCGCTGGGTTGACGCAGCTCGCTGCTACTGGTGTGGCGCATCATAGACAGCATGGGTTTAACGCTGAAGACCTACCCACGTTATTTGAGCAACTAATCGTTCAAATGCAGGATTTCCCAGCACCACCATCATTTTATTTGCCACAAAAATTCGAGCCATCGCTCAATTCCGAAAAGCGTATAAGGATTATTTGCGGATTATCCGGAGCAGGTAAAACTGCATGGGCAGCGCAAGCAGCGTTGCACAGCTCACATCTTTGCGCATATTACGATACAGGCGACCTTCCTGGTCCAGCTCTTGCAAGCACTCTGGTTCGTGAGTTGGCAGCACAATTCGCAACATTTGATCCTGAGGGCTTGCGAAAAATCTTACTCCCGGGTGTTAGTGGTTACGATGCACTTAGAACGTTAGATACATTCCTACTTCAACAAGGAACTATTCTGCTTCTAGTTTTAGATAACGCGCATCGCGTTCCTGCTGAAAACCTGCGTGATACACTTAATGCAACCAAATGCATTCATTTCGTTCTATTGTGCCAACCCAATGAGAACGTCCGTGAATTGGAGGCCGTCATAGGGCTCCAACGTGAAGCTCTTTTAGGGTGGGATATAGATACGGTAGCTACAGCAGTAGACGACCTTGGGGGCTACGCCACGGCTCAAGGTTATGAACAACTTAGGATTTATACGGGGGGCCTCCCGTTGTATGTTCAAAGCGCGGCAAAAATTGCAGTGACTGAATACGATGGTAATGTCGATATATTTTGCGCTGAACTTCAGCATAACGAGAACAGTGTTGAGACTGCTCAGGAAATTATCCTTTCTAGGGTTTATCAGGGGTTTGATAAGTTAGTTCAGGACTCTTTGGCTTTATTCAGCCTTGCTGATGTGGGTTTGAGTCAAAAGGAAGTTTATGTTCTTTTGGTCAGATCACTCAAGGTGTCCACAGGTGACGCAGCCTCAATCCTTAAGAGGATCAGAGCGTCAGGTACAGTAGAAGTTTTTGGAAACCATACGTTAAAGGTACATGATTCAGTCAGAGCGTTGGGGTTGCAACACATAGAACTTGTGAACCCAGAAGTGACAAATAGTGCGCTCAAGGCGTTGCAAGAACTGCTGATTTTAAGTCTTCAAAAAACTCGAGACACGTCAAGATTAGCGTTGTTGACCCAAGTTTTTATAAGGCTTAACAATGTTATGTCACTTATTGAGCTTTCAGGTGAGGAGTTGTTTTATGAGATGGGTATCAATGTCGACATAATGGCAAGTTTGGATAGAGCCTTGAATTCAGATGCGCTAGAACCCGTCGATAAATTTTGGGCATTAGATGGTCTCATTTTTTCTGAATTAAGAGAGGGACACAGTGAAAAAGTCGTTCAGCGATTAGAAGCCATGGCGGATTTGCTAGCTGAATACGATTTTGGTAACCGTGAACAAATTGCGTATGCAATGAAGCGAATATTATTTTCGGCTGATAATGGCGATACAGACGAGCTTCACCGCATTGTAGAGCAAGTCGCCACAAAGCTCACAGATGCTGAACACAGACGCATATTTGACTATAACCATGCATTAGCTCTTTGGAAGCTAAAGAAATTTAAAGACGCTGAAATATTGTGTCGGAGTGTTATTGAAGGATATTACGACCTACTGGGTATCAATCCGCAAGATGTAATAGGTAAAAATGCAGATGTGCTTTGGGAAGTTATTAATAAACCAGAAAATGTTCAGGAACATCTCAAACATCTCGCTGACGCACTTGAGTTGTGCGCTAGAACCAGAGAAGCATGCGGCAAACCTACACCATTAATACGTATTCATGCAATGAAGTTCTACAACATGGCGATCGCACCAGAGTCGATGGTGCGCGTTGGGCAGGATTTGGCGGATGAATTTGTCGCTATTAAAGAATTTGACGTCGCCAGAGAGGTAATGGAGGAGCACGTTCTGCCAATTGTAAATGCAGAGGGGCTAATAAACAGGCGAGTTCAAGTACGGAGCCAGTATGCTGTAATATTGTCATTATGCGGGCGACACGCCGACGCCAACTCAGAAATGAAACGTTTGGGCCCTTATTTTGACGGATTGAAAGCTCAGCAACGTCAGGAAGTTGAAAACCAATTAGATTACATTGCGCTACTCTCCAATAATGCGTCAAAGTTAGCTACTAGGAAGGTTTTCGACAAAGCAGGAAGAAATGACCAATGTCCTTGCGGTTCTGGCTTGAAATATAAAAAATGTCATGGACTTTAGTAAAGCAATTCTTCTTTTAATGGAAAGGGACTTTATAAGTCCTGTTCTTAACTTAGCATTTTTTTAAAGATAATCCTGAGTGGTTTTTCAGTTGCTAACCTGCACAGCAAGATAACTGACTTACATCCTTACTAAAAGTTTGCGCACACAGTTTCATCCCTTCGACCATTGTAAGATAAGGAAAGAGTTGGTTTGCCAAGTCATCGATTGTCATTTTATTGTAAATCGCAAGGGCTGCACTTTGGATTAGCTCACCACCTTCGTGTGCTAGGATTTGTGCTCCGATAAGCTTATTAGATTGTTTATCTGCAACCAACTTTATAAAGCCATCAGTTTTGAAGTTGGCTAAAGCTCTTGGTACATTCTCCATCTCTAATACACGGCTAATAACGCTTATACCTTGTTTTTCGGCTACACGCTCTGATAACCCTACTGTAGCAACTTGCGGATCGGTAAAAATAACGGCAGGCATCGTTGATAAGTCGAGTCTTACGTTTTCACCTGTCATATTTGAACCCGCTTTGCTGCCAGCAGCCGCCGCAACATACACATATTGAGGAATGGTTGAGCAATCGCCTGCAGCGTATATATGAGAGACATTTGTCTCAAGCATTTCATTGACAATGACGGCTCCTTTATTGTCAGTCCTGACACCTGCAGCATCTAAACAAATTCTTGCAGTATTTGCGTGACGGCCAGTAGATATCAATAACTTCTCACAGAGCACTTGCTCATCTTCGGTCTGTATGAAAAAACCATTGTCATCATGAGTGATTCGAGTGACTTGGGTATTATTTATTATTTCAATGCCCTCCTTCTCAAAACACTGACTTAATCTATCACCCAACAGTGGATCCTCACTTTTCAACAAGGTACTGCGCGCTAAAATAGTGACTTGGCAACCCAACCGAGCATATGCCTGAGCAATTTCTACAGCAACTATCGATGAACCAATTACTACAAGGCTCTTAGGTAGCTCTTTTTCGAACAACGCTTCTGTTGAAGTCCAATAGGGGGTGTTTTGTAGTCCTTCTATTTTAGGGATAGTGGGTGTTGAGCCTGTTGCAATAAGAAATTTGTCTGCAAGTAGTGTTACTTCTGTACCGTCAGCATGGGTAATGTTCAGCGCATTTTTGCTACTAAACCGCGCATACCCCTTGATCAAGGTTAATGCCGGATTGTTTTCCAGTATATTTTGGTATTTGGCGGTTCTCAATTCGTCTACGCGACTGATTTGTTGATGCGATAAAAGCGTGCGGTCTATCTTAGGTTCGTGGTCTTCAATGCCTGTAAAAGGGTTGCTTCGTTGTTGATGTGCTAATTGAGCGGCGCGGATGAGAATTTTAGATGGAACGCAGCCGACATTAACACAACACCCGCCTATAACGTCGGCTCCTTCTATTATGGTGACCCTTGCACCATTTTCTGCCGCTTTAATGGCGCACGAGAATGCCGCAGATCCACTGCCAATAATAGCAACATGAAGTTGCTTCGCCTTGCTTGCACAACAATTAGAGCTGCCTTGTGCGTTCATAGATTAATCGCTACTTTTTACGTTAGACGGATAGCCTGCATTCTCGGTGGCTGCCATTAACTCTTTTGTATTGGTTTTCGTATCGTCGAAGGTAACAATCGCTTCATTTGGCTCATACGTAGCCTCGACTGTTGTTACACCTTCCACTTTTTTAAGTGCTAATTTGACCGTAACGGGACAAGTAACACAATTCATGCTAGGTACTTCTAGCGTGACTGTTTTTAACTCTGCCCACGCCGTGGTGCTTGAAAGTAAAGCCATCGTAAGTAATAGTTTTTTCATAATATTTTCCTGTTTTAAAATGTTTTAGGGATTGTGTAAGGTTCTTGAAATCAGATTAACCAAACTAGCCAATAGTTACTTGTGATCAAAACAAATGCTATTAATGACGTTATCCAAAAGGCAATTTGACGACGACGCCTTGTTTGCGGAATTGCGCAGACACTTCCTGGTTGGCATTTTTCAATCGGCCGATGGATTTTATAACCTGCATAGCCAAGGAAGAGCATGACGGTCACTACAAAAACTGGACGGTATGGTTCAAAAGCGGTTAGGCTACTAATCCATGAGCCACTTATTCCAAGCAACAATAGGACTAACGGACCTACACAACAAATGCCTGCCCCGATCGCCGCGATAATACCTCCCACCATCGGCATTTTAGAGTCGTCGTTGATCATATTTAATCTCGATATTGGATAAGATAGCACCGAGTATAAAGTATGTACCTTAGTACAGAGTCAAGCTTGATTAGTTATTTCATTGTGATTTGTTAGCGGGATGCTCTAGATAGTTAGATACATTTACTTTGGTGACAGGGCATTAATAATGGGGCAATGGCTATCATCATCATTCGTCTGACACTTAGTGATGCTCTCCAATAGCGCATGCTCTAATTGTTTTAGGTCTTCCAGCTTAGATTGCACAGATGCAAGTCTCTGTTTTGCTAGCGCTTCTACCTTGCTACAGCACTCGCTATTTAACGACAGCAGAGATTCTATTTCTTTAAGCGTAAATCCTAATTCTTGAGCGCGTTTTATGAATCGGATCCTATCAACCGTTTCCTTAGGATATACTCGATAACCCTCAGAGGGCTTTTGTGGCTGACTGATTAAGCCATTGCGCTCATAAAAGCGAATAGTTTCTTTATTCACACCGATTAGTTTTGCAATCTTTCCGATTGTCCCTGACATAAGCGAATCACCTCTACAATATAATTGTAAGACACAAGTAGTTAAATCAAGGGTTTAAACCGAGATATTGCCTAACTAAATGTCAAATGTAGCTATTGAACTTTTCTATCTTTACCTGATGCTGCTCTGCGTTTTCGCTCCACTTGAACATAAACTGTGTCAGTGGTCGCACTACTTGAATGACCTAGATCCTCAGATAAATCTTTCAAAGGCCTGTCACGTTCAATCTCCATACTGGCACCGGTGTGACGCAAGTAATGTGTCGTTGCTTCATTTAATTTCTGCGCGGCTTCTAGTCCCTGTTCAGACTTCATCTTGTCGAAAGCTGCATCAAATACTTGCTGCACAAGCCTGGAGATTTGACGACTCGTTAAACCGCCACGACCGCGAATTTTTTCGACCAAAACGGTTTGTTCACCTTTGGATGGTAACGGTGACAGTCCACGCCATTCTCTATAGCGTTTCAAAAACGTAAGATAACCCGGTGGTACCGTGATATCTCTAATCTTTTTGCCTTTTCCATAGGCCTTAAACCACCAGTTGTTGTCCTCATCTGTCCAAAAATGACTCATCAACGGTGTCCAGTCTTGGCGTTCTGAGAGCTCTGAAAGTCTCAGAAATAGGGTTTTCATGGTAGCAATAACGAATAAATTGCGCTCCACAAGCGGATCGTTATCTGCCATTTCAACCGCAGTATCCAAGAGATATTGCCATTGCTGTTCCGTTAATCGACTGATCGTTTTCACCTGACTGTCTTTAATCATATATTTACAGTCACGTTTTGCTAATGGAATAGGATTGCCGAAACAAATTTCTTCATCGATGAGATGACGGTAAAAAGAACTCAATGCCACAAAGGTAGATTCGAGGGTCTGCAATGATGGTTGGTACTTTTTCGGGTCGAGCACTCTATCCTTATCGTATTTGGGCGGCGTTTGCCTGAACGGGGTCCACTTAAGGTTTGAAGCAAAGTATCCGTTTTTGAGGCTAAATCGATCGTGGAGCTGCGTACTTATCCATTTAACCGGTGGCGCCACACAAAAATCAATGTATCGCAAAATATCTGCTTTGCGTAAATCGTCCACTGGCTGCTTATCCACCATGAAGACCCACAGTAGAAACTTTTCGATGTCATTTCGAAAACGCACATACGTGTGCTGTGATTTGTTGCGACCGATATATAAAAGGTATTCTTTCGCCCAGTCCCAGTGCTGTCTCATCCATGTCGGTTGCTTATCTAAGAATGAACTTAGCTGCGGATAGTCAGACAAACTGAGCTCTGCCAGCTCAGCATACGTGGGAAACAACGGTGTGGGTTTAGAGATGGCCAAATGAGTTTTTTTGTAGGTTAAGATGGCAACACTATAACTTACCCTTATACACTATGTCTAATACTAAACCGTATTAGACATAGTAGAGGTTACATGTAGAAACTGTAACTGACCTGAGGTTTCTCTCCTAAATCAACATACTTCATTATTTCTCCCACTTTCTTTGCACACTCAAGAGTAATTGGTAAGCGCCCGTCCAATTGCGTGTTGTTCCAGTTCATCTTGGTTAAACCAAGAATTTCCTCCGCAAGCTCTTCAAGCGAAGAATCATTTTCAAACACATCAATTTTTAACGGATTGGGAATATATGCCCCCGGATATGTCTGATAAAAATCTATGGTTCCTCGTGTGTACAGAATACCTTCATTTTCATTGATTGAAAGTAAAGTACCTCTTACCGGTGGATAGTTTGAATCGCTGAACAAACGCATGTCAGTGTTTGTTATCGAAACAAAGTCCTTTGCACTGATGCTCTTTTCCTCAAGTACACGATTAAATCCTTTAATCTCAGTATCTCTAAACTTCGAAGTCTTATGGATGACAATCCTTGCAGGCATGTGCATTAGTGCTTTACCATATTCTGACAATGCTGAGCTCAACAAATCATAGGCTTGTTGCTCAGACATATATGGTCGTTTATCATTTTTGTCTATTACAACGGGCGTGCCACGGAGAATGACACCGTGTCCGAATTCATCGAACACCTGAGCAAGGCTTGTTGAGATCGTTTCACCATCTCTGCTTCGATAAAACCCTATTCCAACATAACAACTTTTGGGTTTAAATCGCTCTTCTTTTAACCGCCAGGGAACTGTTTTGTTACCCTTGTAATAGAGAGCTGTTGCAAAATTCCAAGCTCGTGTCGCATCATCCTGATTGCCTCTGTTAGCTTTACCCGTTAACAATGTGCTCTCAACAACTAACTGCAGTGGTACACCGAGATGCATACACTTTGCTTTTAGGAGCCTTCTGAAATCATGTTCCAGATAGAGTTCAACTTTCCCAGTGTCCTCTGTTGAATGCTTTTCTCTTTTTGTCAGAGAGATAAACATTTCATCAGGAATTACACAGATGATTACATCAATTGAACGATTTTCCGCAAGAAATTGTATCTGCTCATAAAACAAGTTAACGGCATCGACAACTCGATCCTCTCGCGTTTTATTTTTACCAACTTTGACAATTGATGATTTTTGAATAGTGCGTGTGTAGCCCGGAGACGAAAGTAATTGGGTATGAAACCCATAATCCAATGACACCCCTCCAAAGCCTTTAAATAGATTTGAAAGATGGCTTTCTTTGGCTAAAATACCAGTTCGACATAAATCCAGCCAGACATCTAGCTTGTCAACACCTTCCCCTCTTCCCACGATCCCTAATCTAAGTTCTGAGCGCCGCAATTCATCTTTTGTGTCATATACGCCCATACGTTCAATTCCATTCCTTGGACATATATGAGTACCTTTCCCAAATTCAAGAAGTGGCTCTTGGATGATTGTAATTTTCATAGTTTTATACTTCCGCCTCTTCTTCAACATTGTCATCAGATGACAAGGGATTTTCTTCGGGTGCGAGTTGTATAAGCTGTTCAAACTTGATGCTTTCGCCCAATTGAGCATCCATTTGAGCAAGAAAGTACGATACAAACCGCGTAAGATTTCTTACGGCTTGGTTGTTTTCTAATCCTTTTTGTTTCGATACCAACTTATCATGAAACCTGGAACGACGGTGTGTATTGTAGGTGTATAGCCAACTTGGGACGATCATTGCGTGAAACTGGTCTTGTATTTTTACGAATGTTAACTGGAAACTCAGGTGCTTAAAGTGAGCTACTTTGCCGGGTTCCTTTTTGCTCTCTACGCGCTCGAAAACGGTTCGTTGCGCTGCTTTTAATCCTATCCACTTTTCTTTTCTACTAATCTGTTCTTTATCTTCGGGTTGAAAGTAATATTGTTTTTCGAACATATCAAAACCAATGCAATAGTCTTTCACTTGTTCGCGAACCTGACCTTGCAATAGTGACTTAAAGACATTCTCATACTCAACATATTCAGAATCATAAAGCTCGTTAGAATCTAATTCTTCGATGCTTCCTTTATCTACTATTGACATCAAAGCCGTATGATCATCAAAGTTTGAGAATGTAAACAGTTTCCCATCATGAAATGTCCATGCAGAAAATTGGGAGCCTTCTAGTGCTAACGCTAAGCGCACACATAAAAACATGTCTGATGAGCGCCTTCCCTTATATCCCAGCTCAGCTCTGGCTCTTTCAAACACTTCTTTTTTAACGATCGTCAATTGTGCTACGTACACCGTATTAGGGAAAGAAATTGGAGCCAAATTAGTTGTATATGCTCTTGGCAACTCAGTTGTTGATTCTCGGAGTGCGAGGTAGCCGTCTATCTCACCGAGGATAAGCTTAAACTCATGCAAAATACGCTTTTGTGCAGTGACCCTCAAATTAGATGCTTTTGCTAGAATGTCGCCAGGATCTATTACATGAGTGTTGGTATTGAAAGTGAATACATCCCCCGTAATTTTATCGATAGACAATTGTGAGTAACTTTTCTGCTTTTTAACGAGCATTAAAACGTAAAGCTCATCAAAATTTGATTGGTAGTTTTTTTCAATGAACACATTCAATGTCTTTTTGATTTTTTCCAGATCTGTCGTTGCTGTTACTTGAAAAGCCACTCGGTCAAATTCATCACCTAAATCGATACCCGGGAAATTTTTTTGCTTTGCATTTAAGTTATGTAGCTTTGGTAGATGAAATAGCTCTTTCAGTATAGGGATCAAAGCATCTTCCAATGCAAGGTTGATATCGAGTTTTCCCTGCTTCGTTGCAAGCTCAACTTGAGTAACCAGTCTAGATACTACTTGGCGAAGCTCGTTTTCTACGGTTAACACTTCCATCGATAGCTATGTCCTTTTTATACTGAGATTATATACAGCTTATATAGTAACGCTTTTCATTTAATCAATAACAATTTAGATCATTTTTCCCATAGATATTGCTAGCCATAATACTCATTGAAAGTGCTTTAAATTTGCTGAAGTTATGACAGCCGTCATAGGTGGATTTTTCTAAAGTTACGACCCCAAAATAGGCGATAGCGATAGCCAGCTATCACCCTGAAAAATGTAGAGTACGAAGGTCCTTGGTATTAAGCGTCAACACTAAATCGTGAAAGCTTTGGTATGTATCGGTTAGTGTCAGACTGATATTTTAGAAAATCATTGCCATGCACGTTCTTCAAATAAGGTTCTTCAATTTTTCGAACAATCACTTCAATGCAAATCCAACATACAAAAGCACACGCCCAAAGCAGCATATGAGGGAACGTTATACACACCCCTATCCAAAATAGAAGAATACCAAAGTAAATAGGGTTGCGAGACTTTGCGTAAATCCCGTGAGTAATGAGTGCAGTCGTTTCTTGCTGGTCAACCCCAATACGCCATGAATCTCCCATTTGAATTTGAGACAACAGCGTTACTGCAATTCCGCAGGCGCCAATCAAGGAGCCGAGAAGTTGAAATGGAGTTGAAGGAACAAATAAGAGGGGCACCCGTCCTAAGTAACCATAAAGAATGAGACCAAATGCTAAGCAAAACGTAACCACGAATATAGCCCCTGGTAAAATTTCAATTAATGATGCGTTTATAGATGCTGCTCTAATACCAAAATCACCATTTCTCTTATATTGAACAAAGCTTCTACCGAGGACTGCTAGCAATTAAAAACTACTAATTAAAATAAGCGGAATCATATGTATCCTTATCGTATATGACGTTAAGAATATGATTGTAAAGTCTATACTTAATATAGAGTCAAGAGGTGCCTAAAAATCGTTCAGGTAAAACTTGGGCATTTATGAACAAATGCCCAAGAACACTACTGCTCCCCTTTACTATGCACGAGTCGATAGAGTACAGGCAGCACTATCAGTGTTAGCAAGGTTGACGATATTATCCCACCGATGACCACTGTGGCCAAAGGCCGTTGCACCTCTGCGCCAGTACCCACGTTGAGCGCCATGGGCACGAACCCAAGGCTTGCTACCAATGCAGTCATCAGTACCGGACGCAAACGTGTCAACGCGCCGTCAATAATCGAATTGATTAAGTCGCCAGTTTCATCCAATCTTTGCCGGATAAACGACAACATCACCAAGCCATTGAGTACCGCAATACCCGACAGAGCAATAAACCCGATTGCAGCAGAGATTGATAACGGCATATCCCGTATCCAAAGCGCAAAAATGCCCCCTGTTAACGCCAACGGTACGCCAGTGAAAATAATCAGCGCATCTTTAAACGAACCAAACGCAATAACGAGTAATGCCAGGATCAAAAAGAGTGTGGCGGGTACCACAAGACTCAACCGTTGACTGGCACTTTCTAGTTGCTCAAATGTGCCGCCGTAGTCCAACCAATAACCTGAAGGTAAGTCGACATTTTGTGCAATTTGTTGTTTCGCTTCATTCACAAATGAACCCAAATCACGCTCACGCACATTGGCTGTGACGACAATCCGGCGCTTACCATTTTCTCGGCTAATTTGGCTGGGTATGCTGGCAAACTCAAGTTGGGCAACCTCTGAAATTGGGACGTAAGCCCCCTCACCCGTCATAATCGGAATGCTACCCAGTGCATCTAGATTATTGCGAATACCTTCCGGGTAACGCACCACAAGTTCAAAACGCCTGTCTCCTTCAAATATAAGCCCCGCTTCTTTCCCGCCAATGGAAGCACTTAACCACATTTGTAAGTCAGTGACGTCCAAATTGTAGCGAGCCAACGCATTAGGTTTCGGGTTGACGGTAAAAATGGGAATTTCATCCACTTGCTCTATACGCGCATCAGCCGCTCCTAGTACATCTTGCAATACCGCCAAGATGTTAATGGCGGTCGCTCGCAGCGTTGTTAAGTCATCACCATAGATCTTAATGCCCAAGTCAGCGCGTACACCGCTGATGAGCTCATTAAAACGCATTTGTATGGGTTGGGTAAACTCATAATTATTGCCGGGCATATTTTGTAAGTCGCGTTCTAACTGCTCTACAAACTCTGCTTTAGACACTTCAGGGTTAGGCCATTGGTCATGTGGTTTTAGCATGACAAAAGTATCGGTCACATTGGGCGGCATGGCGTCAGTCGCGACTTCCGCCGTACCGGTTTTAGCAAAAACCGTTTGTACCTGTGGATATTGCATAATGGTTTGCTCTAGTCGTTTTTGCATATCCACCGCTTGCTCAATGCCAGTGCCAGGGACGCGCATAGCGTGAAGGGCAATGTCACCTTCATCCAGTTGAGGCACAAATTCAGTACCCAATCGCATCCCTAACCACATGCTTATCACGACCAATCCAGTTGCGACGATCATGACCAACCAGCGCAATTTCAGCGCCCACAATAGAACAGGACGGTAAACAGATTTAGCGCCTATGATAATCGGGCTTTCTTTTTCACTCACCTTACCTGACATGAACATCGCGACCGCTGCGGGCACCAGTGTGATAGAAAACACCATCGCAGTCAGTAAAGCCAAAATAACAGTTGCCGCCATGGGGTGGAACATTTTGCCTTCTACGCCAGTTAAACTAAAAATAGGGATATAGACAATCGTGATGATCATTACCCCAAATAAACTGGGACGTATCACCTCATTGGTCGCCTCAAATACGACTTCCAGTCTTTCTTTTAATGGCAACACCGCACCTGTTCGCCGCTGTGATTCACTTAATCGCCGAATGCAGTTCTCGACAATGATGACAGCGCCATCGACAATCAAACCAAAATCAAGTGCCCCCAAACTCATTAAGTTGGCGCTAACGCCCGTTTGTACCATTCCTGTAATCGTCGCCAACATCGCTAGGGGGATGACCGCAGCCGTGATGATGGCCGCTCGCACATTGCCCAAGAGTAAAAACAAGACCACGATGACAAGCAATGCCCCTTCCACTAGGTTTTTTCTGACGGTATCGATCGCTTTATCCACCAAAGCTGTGCGGTCATAGACCGTTTCAATCAGCACCCCGTTAGGTAAACTAGTTTGGATTTCATCTACTTTATCAGCGACGGCCAAGGCAACGGCTCGCGAGTTTTCACCAATCAGCATCATCGCTGTACCTAGCACGGTTTCTACCCCTTCGCGCGTCGCCGCGCCGGTGCGAAGCTCTTTGCCTATGGCAACCTCAGCAATATCACCAACCGTCACAGGAGACTGGTTTGTGAGTGTCACCACCACTTGGCTAATGTCATCGATAGAGGATAACTGCGCCTGTGATCGCACCAGTATTTGCTGGCCGTTTCGCTCTATATACCCTGCCCCTTGGTTCGCATTATTGCGTTCAAGTGCTCGCAGCAAGTCATCTGTACTAACGCCATAGTTCAACATTAATTGAGGATCCGGATTAATATGATATTGTTTGGTGTATCCACCAATGGCATTGACCTCAGTAATTCCCTTTACCAAGGCCAGTTGCGGCTTGACTACCCAGTCATGCAATTCACGCAACGCCATGGCATCAAACGCTCTTCCGTCTGACGTTTTGGTGCCAGGTTCAGCGCTCAACGTATACATGTAGATTTCGCCGAGTCCCGTAGCAATCGGCCCCATTTCTGGCTCGATACCTTGGGGCAGTTGACTTTTAATAATGCCGAGGCGCTCATTAATAAGGTTTCTGGCAAAATAAAGGTCAGTGCCTTCCTCAAACACAGCGGTCACTTGTGATAGACCGTAACGAGATAGCGAACGTGTATAATCCAGGTTAGGCAAACCCGCCAAAGCAGTTTCAACCAAAAAGGTGATGCGTTGCTCGGTCTCAAGTGGCGAATAGCCTTGTGCTTGCGTGTTGATTTGCACTTGAACATTGGTGACATCAGGGACGGCATCAATGGGGAGTTTTTGATAGCTAAATAAACCAAACCCAATCACGATAAAGCTTAGCATCAAAAAGATCCCGCGCCTTTCAATCGACGTGCGTAAAATGGAAGCTATCATGCTAAACCTCCACGATTGCTCACTTGCTTTATGAGCTGAAATAGACTGTTGATAGAGGCGTTAGTGATCATGACCCGCCTCCGATTTCTCTAAGTCTGCTTTAATCAAATAGCTATTGGTCGCAACTACGGACTCGCCTTCGGTAAGCCCTAGGAGCACTTCAACACGCGTTCCATCCGACATGCCAAGTTTGACGGGGCGAGGTGTGTATTCGTCATAATGCTGAACAAACACCACTTGATTGTCTTCGTATTCTTGAACCGCAGAGACGGGTACAAGGAGACTCGCGGCTTGAGTGGCAGTGGTCACCTTTGCTTTCACCAAGGTACCTAACGGCCAGTAACCGTCACTATTATCAAGTGCAACGTTGGCAAGCGAGTGAGGGCTGCCATCTACCGACGGTGTTAGGTAAGCGATAGTCGTGACTTGACTAAAATCAGCATGGCTAAGTCCAACACGTTGGCCGACTTTGATTTCACCCAGTTGCTGTGAAAATACGGTCAGCTGCGCCCAGACGTTTTTATAGTTAGCCAACGAAAATAGCACCTGTCCGTTAGACAGCTCACCGTTGTTTGCATGCCTGGCAATCACACTGCCATCAAAGGGCGAGGTAATCGAATAGCTTTTTAAACTTTCATTCGACTCGACAATCGCTAGCACATCGCCTTTTTTTACCTTGTCACCTATGTTGACGTTAACGCTTTTTATCACGCCATTAAATCGTGCACGAATATGGCTAAGTGAGGCGGGATCGGCACTAATTCGACCGTAAAGCGTGGTTGAAACAGCAAGTTCTCCTGGAAAGGCTTGTACAGTTGTGATCCCATTTTTCGTTGCTGTTGTGGTGCTCATTGTCACCACTTCATCCGAGTGACCTTCTTCACCATGGTCATCTTCACCCGCAAATAGCGCGGTGCTATGAATTACTAGCATTAAGGTAGTGGCCAAGGGCGTTAGGTGTGTTAATTTGCGGAAAATGTTTAATTTGTTCATCGTCATTACTTCTTATCGAAATGCGCATTACCAGCCGTTCCATCGCTTGATGGATTGGCGGTGCGCTGAGTTATGAGGGAAATACCCGTCAGCGCTTCTATTTCAGCGCTGCTAAGATGGACTTGCGTAGCCGCGTTGATTAACGCTAAGCGAGTGTTTAAAAACTCCTGCCGTGTCGAGACCCATTCCAGATAGCTAAATCGTCCATCCAAATACGCGTTTTCAACTAAGTTCAGCGCGTCTTTAAGCGGTGGAATGACGTTTTGCTGGATCGATTCAACCTCCAATAACGCACGTTGTTGCTCACCCAGCGCTTGGTTGACTGAATGCAATAGATTTCGCACGTCGCTTTGTTTTTGTTGTTCAATCAAATCAAGCCGTGCTTTTTGTGCTTCATATTCACCTAGATTGCGCTGTTTCTGAAACAGCGGCACACTCACCCCGGCGACAAACGCAGTCTCATCGATACCTTGTATCCGGCGGATACCGGCTGACCACTCAATGTCTGGCCTGTTGCCTGCTTGCACTAAGCGAAGTTGGGCTGATTGAACGCGGCTTTGCTGCGCAAACAAGTCAATATGTGGGCTGTTTTGAATAGCCATTGACAGTGCATTAAAGGAAGCTGTTTCTTGGAAGACAAAGAGTTTACCCTCTACTCGCCTAAAGCTTGGATTTGGCTCTCCCCACATGATCGCTAAACTGCGTATGGCAAAGCGAAGGTTTTGCTTGGTCACGTCAACATCAAGTTGGGATTGAGCAAGTGCTGATAGCGCCCTTTTTTGGTCAAGTAGCGGCGATGCACCGGCTTCCACTCTTTTGGACACGGCCTCAAGGGTATATCTCGCCAGTGCTTCAGCTTCCTTGGTCACGGCCAATAACGCTTGGAGCGACAGCACGTGAATGTAGCGGCGGTTAAGTTCACCGAGTAAGTCCAAAGTGCGGATTTTCTTTTCAACATCTTGTTGCTCCCTGCGCGCTGAAAGCACACCCAGCCTGGCGGCAGGTTTGTTGTCGAGCTGTATCACTGATGACAAAGTAAGCGTCATCTCAAGCTCTTTAAGGCCAGATACCTCACCTGTTCCTAAAAAGTTTTCAAGCTCAACACCGGCGATCAAACCGGGTTTTAAGCCTGCTGTTTTTGTTTCACCCGCCAACACTTGTTGTCTGAATTCAAACTCATGCAAATTTGGGTTATCTGCCAATGTGCGTTTGATCGCATCTTCAAGGGTAATGCTTTCACGCATTAGCGGTGTTTTTGGCTCGTATGAGCGCACGTTAGTCCATACCGAAGACTCGGCTTGAGCGATAATGGGCAGACCGAATATAAGCAGGCACGTGATAGCACGGGCACGCCCAATTAAAAAAGACGGTTTCATAGTGAAGTCCTAATTGTCTATTAAAAGCGAACATCGCATGAACGTTTGAATGCGACGTAATCTAAAGAGGTTTTAGGACGTGTATTTGGGTGGTCGTAATAGGCGGTTAATGGCTGCGTCTAAGACGGCATCCAAATAGTTGAAGTTGTGGCCGGACGCGACCTCATTAAGGTTATTGATGCTGTGATGACTTACCCATTGGGCATGTGAGCCGTGGCAGTGTCCGCAGTGGTGGCAATCGGCAGGATTATGGTGCCCCTTTGCGTCATCTTTACTGATATCTATTTCAGGGCTTACCGAAGCGTCGCTGCTATGCTCGGCATGATCATGCTCGTATTGCAGGTGCTCAGTGTCTATTGCATGAAAATCCAATGAATTAGCGACAGCAGAAAACGACTGAAATACAATCAGCATGATCATGATGTAGCTTGTTCGTTTAAGTTTTTTCATCTTCAGTAGTCTATCAATTGCTTTACGCCTCGTCACGGCATTGTTCATCTGCAAACTCAAACTCGACTGTCGTATGCTCAAAATTATATTTCTTGAGTGAGCCCTGTACGTCATTTTTAAGCGTTTGAATATGCTCTGTGGTCACATCTCCAACTAAGACTAAGTGAACGGTCATCACATTGCGCTCGCCATCGAGAGACCAAATATGAAAATGGTGTAAGTCACTGACGTGTTCATTTGATAACAAATCATCTCGGATGTGTTCAAGTTGCGCTTTATCGGGCGTGGCTTGCAAAAACAACAGTAAGGTTTGTTTTAAATTACGGATCACATTGAAAAGAATAAATAAGGTAAAACCGATGGATAAAATGGGATCTAAAATCGCCCAAGGCTTGAACATCAATACAATCGATACGATAAATACGGCCACCCAACCCAGGACATCTTCGAGTAGGTGCCAATTGAGCACGCGCTCATTAAGAGAATTTCCTTCACTGAGTTTGTAGGCAGCATAACCGTTTACTGCTATACCAAAGATTGACAATAACAACATCCCTTCAGCCTGGGGCATTTCAGGATCAGCCAGTCTGGGAATGGCTTCAAATAGTATCCAAACGGAACCAATAGTCAGCACAACGCCGTTAATTAATGCGCCCAGCAGTGAAAACCGTTTATAACCATAGGAAAATGTACGATTAGCATCTTTTTCACTGAGCTTGTTTAAGCCCCATGAGGTGCCAATAGATAAACTATCGCCTAAATCATGAACAGCGTCCGCCATAATAGCGGTACTGTTCGTTAGCCAGCCACCAATAAACTCGATAATGGTGAACACCACATTTAGGAAAAACGCCCAACCAATACGCTTTGACGCATCACTCGAACGTCCATGTGAATGGTCGTGACTATGATTGTGACTGTGCATGATTTAACTTTTTAAACACATGATGTTTTGCTGCTTTACTAAAGTTCATAAAGCCCCTCCCACATATCTAATGTAGTTGCTTGGAGCGTCCTATTCATTTTCTTAATAGTATTATCGATTTAGTTACAAAAAAACCAATGACACCATCAACTATTACTTTCCAGCGCTTGTATTTCAAAGGTCGATACTAGGAATCGACCTTCTCCATAACCAGTATTAACTAGCGTGATTAATCGCCAATTTAGTTAAATGTCTCCCATACACTATTCTGTAGAGAACTGGTAGAACAACCAAAGTAAGCAGTGTCGAGGACAAAATGCCGCCAATCACAACAGTGGCCAACGGTCTTTGTACTTCTGCTCCTATCCCTGTATTGAGCGCCATGGGCACAAATCCAAGGCTTGCAACTAATGCTGTCATTAATACCGGACGCAAGCGAATAAGAGCCCCTTCAACAATGCTATTCACTAATTCTCCGGTTTCTAGCAAACGTTGCTTGATGAATGACAGCATTACCAATCCGTTTAATACGGCAATCCCAGACAACGCGATAAAACCTACAGACGCGGATATGGATAAAGGCATATCCCTTAACCAAAGAGACATTACACCGCCTGTTAATGCCAAAGGGATACCTGTGAAGATAATTAACGCATCGCGTATAGAACCAAACGCAATTACCAGCATTGTCAAAATCACAAACAACGTAACCGGTACCACAATCGTCAATCGCTGACTCGCACTTTCGAGCTGCTCAAAGGTTCCACCATAGTCGAGCCAATAACCAGCAGGTAAATTTACTTCATCATTAATTCTCGCCTGAGCTTCCTCAACAAAAGTGCCAATATCTCTGTCACGCACATTTGCTGTGACAACAATACTACGTTTGCCATTTTCCCGGCTTATTTGGCTAGGTACTTCTTTAAATGCCAGTGTGGCTAATTCGCTTATTGGTACATGCTCACCAGAGGGCGTGACTATGGGAATGGTCTCAAGCTGAGTGAGTTCATTTCGAATGTCGTCGGCATATCGCACGACAATTTCAAAGCGTCTGTCGCCCTCAAAAATCATTCCAGCGGTTTTTCCACCTGTCGCAGCATTGAGCCATAACTGCAAGTCCGCTATATCCAAACCAAAGCGTGCCAATTGATCAGGCTTTGGTGTGACGGTGAAGATTGGAATGCCTTCTACCTGCTCAAGCCTCGCGTCATCAGCCCCTTCAATCGTTGAAATAACGGACAAAATGTCAGAAGCAGATGCAAAGAGGGTATCTAAGTCATCCCCAAATAGCTTTATCCCCAAATCTGCCCTTACGCCACTAATCAATTCATTAAAACGCATTTGTATAGGTTGGGTAAATTCATAATTATTGCCGGGCAAAGTAAACAAGTCCTCTTCAAACGTTTCCACTAACTCAGCTTTTGTCATTGATGGATCGGGCCATTGCTCCCGAGGTTTTAAAATAACAAACGTATCAGTAATGTTTGGCGGCATAGGATCGGTGGCGACCTCACCCGTACCCGTGCGACCGAATACCGTCTGTACTTGCTTATACTGCATAAGTTTCGCTTCAAGAGTTTTTTGCATTTCAACTGCTTGTTCTACCCCGGTCCCAGGGATCCTAATGGCTTGTACTAAGATATCACCTTCATTGAGCTGAGGAATAAACTCCGAGCCTAATTTACTGCCCATCCATAAACTGCCGACAACCAAAGCACTCGCTGCTACTACCACTAGCCATCTAAAACGCAGCGCTCCGGTTAAAACAGGACGATAGACTGCCTTTGCACCTTTAATAATCGGGTTTTCTTTTTCGCTAATATTTCCTCTCATGAAAATCGCTATCGCCGCAGGCACTACGGTAAAACAAAATACCATTGCGGCAAGCAAAGCCATTATCACGGTCGCTGCCATGGGGTGGAACATTTTACCCTCGACGCCAGTGAGCGTGAACAAGGGGATATAAACAATGGTAATGATCAATACACCAAACAAACTGGGGCGTATGACTTCATTAGTGGCTTCATAAACAACATTCAGCCTTTCTTTGAGCGGTAGAGTAGCGCCGTTTTGTTTCTGGGATTCGGATAATCGTCTGATACAGTTTTCAACAATGATAACTGCGCCATCGACAATCAAGCCAAAATCCAGTGCGCCTAAACTCATCAAGTTAGCAGACACATCGGTTTTGACCATGCCCGATATCGTGGCAAGCATTGCCAAGGGTATTACAGCGGCGGTAATAAGTGCAGCTCGCACATTCCCAAGCAAAACGAATAGCACAACGATGACAAGTAAAGCGCCCTCGACGAGGTTTTTCTGTACTGTGTCGATGGTTTTGTCAACGAGGCTTGTTCTATCGTAAACCGCTTCAAGGATAACGCCCTCGGGTAAGCTTGTTTTAATGGTTTCGAGCTTACTGTCCACAGCTTTGGCGACCGTACGAGAGTTTTCTCCCACTAACATCATTGTCGTGCCAATCACTGTTTCTTGCCCATTTAACGTGCCGGCTCCAGAGCGCAGCTCTTTACCGAGGTTGATTTGGGCGATGTCTTGAATTTTTACCGGTACGCCATCAATGATCTTAACAACCACTTGGCCGATATCGTCGATGCCCTTCAGTTGGGCTTCCGATCTGATCAGTACTTGTTGCCCATTTTGTTCTACAAAACCAGCGCCTTGATTCGCATTGTTGCGTTCTAGCGCACTGAGAAGGTCACCTGTACTTATCCCAAAGTTTATCATTGCGACTGGATTAGGATTCACATGATATTGCTTTTCAAATCCGCCTATCGCATAAACCTCGGTCACCCCCTCAACAAGCGACAATTGGGGCTTAACTACCCAATCATGGATCTCCCTTAATGCCATAGCATCATAGGGTTGACCGTTGTCCTGTCGCGCCTGAGGCTCAGCACTTAACGAGTACATGTAAATTTCACCCAAGCCTGTGGCGATAGGGCCCATTTCAGGGGTTAACCCTGTTGGCAATTGCGCCGCGATGGCGGTGAGACGCTCGTTGACGAGATTTCGTGCGAAATATAAATCAGTGCCCTCTTTAAACACGACTGTGACTTGCGACAAACCATAGCGTGATATTGAGCGGGTATACGATAAATTAGGCAAACCGGCCAGCGAGGTTTCAACTATAAACGTTATGCGTTGTTCAGTCTCCAAAGGCGAGTAACCTGGGGTTGCGGTATTTATCTGCACTTGCACGTTGGTGATATCAGGCACAGCATCAATCGGCAATTGTTTGTAACTGTACATACCAAAAAAGGCGACAAACAAGGCGAACAACATCATGACACCACGTCGCTCAATGGATAGACGGAGTATTGGTGCTATCATGTTCTCACCTCACCGTTTTTATGGACTTGGCTTTGCTTTTGACAATAAATGCGCAAGTAATTAGTCATCATCGCCCGCCTCCATTTTTAATAAATCAGCTTTTAGTAGATAGCTATTTTCTACAACGACTTGCTGGCCTATTTGAACGCCCTTCACAATCTCTACTAAACGTTTGTCCGTGTTCCCAAGTTTTACTTGGCGGGGGTAAAATCGTTCCCCTTCTTTGACAAAAACAATGGTTTGCCCATCTAACTCTTGTATTGAACTTTTGGGGAGAGCCAGATTGACTTCTTGGAACCCAATCTGAATATAACCCTCTACCATAGCGCCTAAAGGCCAATAACCACTGCCATTATCAACGTTCACAAACGCGATAGAATAAGGTTTGTCATCAGGTGAGGACGTAATGTGGCTTATACTTGATTGTTGCTGCAATTCCTCAAGCCTTAAAGTGACTTCCATATCAGCGGCAATACGAGTACGTTGTTTGGGGAAAATAGCTAATTGAGCAATTGCGCGAGAGTAATTAGCAACAGAAAGCAGTACTTGACCGTTGGTGAGCTCACCATCATTGGCGTGTCTAGCAATGATTTTTCCAGACATCGGTGAGGTGATTGAGTATTGATTTAAACTCTCGTTTGACTCAATGATTGCCAGTGTGTCACCTTTTTCTACTTTATCTCCAATATTCACCATGATACGTTTTACAACACCGTCGAAGCGGGCACGAATATGACTCAGTGATGCAGGATCATGAACTATCCGCCCAAACGTTCTGGTTGTGAGCGATAATGATCCTGACGCGGCTGAAGCAGTCACGATATCGTTTTCAAGCATCCGTTCTTGAGATAACACTACGTACTCGGGTCTTTCTTCGGCTTCCTCATCGTCATCATCAGCCAGGGCGACAGTAGCAAACAGTAAAGTAAGTAGCATGGCTAACACGCCAAGCAAGTCACGTGCGCTAGTGAGTAATGTAAATTGTGATGTATTCATTATTTTTTCTCTAGTAATTCTGATGATTGAGCAGACGTCGAGGGAGAGTCAGAAAACACGGGAATTCCCGTAAGTGCCTCTAGATCTGCGCTTCGAAGGTGGACTAAGCCTGCTGCTTTTATCAGTGCTCGTTGCATATCGATGAGTTGTTGCTGCGTTGTCACCCACTCTATGTAGTTGTAGCGACCACTTTCATAGCCTTCCCGCGCCAAGTTCAGTGCAGATTCCAATGTGGGAACGACATTGTCTTGAAGGGTCGTAACAGTGAGCAAGGCTTGGTCTTTTGCGCTAATGACTTGATTTATTTGGCGAGTGAGTTCACGAATTTTCGCTTGTTTTTGATAGTCGATACTGTCAAGCAATGCGCGCTGTTGTTCGTATTCACCTAGATTCCGCTGCTTGGTATTTAACGGCACCGAAATACTGGCGACAAACGCTGTATCATCAATTCCTTGCAGTCTCCGGATACCGGCTTCCCACGCAATATCAAACTGCTGGCTAGTCTGAACCACTCTTAGTCGGGCCTCTTGAACCCGATAATTATCAGCATAAAGCAAAACGTGTGGATTGCTTTGAAGCTGTGAAAGCATATGTTCAAGTGATAGTGAATTTGGAAACGATAACAGTGTCCCTTCAACTTCCGCAAACGCAGCGTTAGTGTCACCCCACATGATGGCCAGGTCGCGTTTATACTCATTGAGTTTTTGTTCACTTATCAATAACGACAAACGCGCCTGCGACAACGCTGACTCTGCACGTTTTTTCTCAAGTGGTGAAGAAGCTCCCGCTTCAACCCGTGTAGAGACTGTCTGAAGCATTGTGCGAGCCAACATTTCAGCTCGTTGCTCAGTCTTGTGCAACGCTTGTTGGACAATGACATTGATATATCGTCGAGTTGTTTCACCCAAGATGTCCAGCGTACGAATGCGCCGTTGTGTAAGCAGTTGTGCTTTTTTTGAACTCACCACATTCATTCGGCCGCTGACTTTATCGCCAAGCTCGATGACCGACGATAAGGTCAGTGTCAATTCGGCATCTTTGATACCAGACACTTCGCCTGTTCCCAACACATTTTCAACTTCAACCCCAACAGACATTTCAGGTCGTAAGCTGGCCATTTTTGATTCACCATCCAAAGCCGAAGATTTAAATTCGAACACAACTAAATCTGGGTTGTTTGATAATGTGCGTTTGAGCGCATTTTCAAGCGTGATTGAAGACTTTTGTGCATTGGCAGATTGAACAGATATGCTCATAGTTACCAGTACAGCAGATATCAATTTCAGATACGCTGAGCTAGCTTTTTTTATGCCCAATGGGCGTGAAGAACGCATAAAAGAACCTTTTGTTCATAAGATAACGACATACATGGAAAGCGCCCATGCAAACATATAGGAGGGAATGGATTAATGTTGAGGTGGGCGCAAAAGGCCTTCGACTAGGCCGTCAGTGACGTTGCGGGAATAACTGTATTGATTGGTACATAACGGTTTAGCTACGTCATTTATTGGGTGTTGTGCCAGAAACTTAATCTGTCCACATTGACACAGCACACAATGGAAACACTGTGACTCTTCGCTCGACGTATTAACACCAGCATTTACATTTTTTTCGGGAACATCATAAGTGCCTATGGACTTTGATTGTTCAGGGACTGACGATACCTCCGCCGGGTAGTCATCGCATTGAGCGGCGAACGAAAAGCCCGATTGACACATGAGCAAAGTAATAAGTAGCCATGCCAACCTACGCAGTTTTGATGTGCAATTAAAAATTGGCATGTTCTTATCAACTTTGCGCATTAAGCGCTCGCTGTCTTTCATTTCCAGCATCTTCGAGGATCATTTTTGCCCCGCGCAACACAACGCACGAAACTATCACACCGATAACCAGATCAGGCCATCGAGAATCGAGCCAAAACACCAAAACGCCAGCAAAAATAACGCCTAAGTTGGCAATCACATCGTTGGCTGAAAATATCCAGCTTGCCCGCATATGCACTTCTTCATTTCTTTGTTTGCGTATGATCACAAGACAAATGACATTAGCAACCAGTGCAACTGCCCCCATAGCCATCATTAGTCCCGATACAGGTTCGCTACCGTAAATTGACCGTCTTACAATATCAATGATAATCAACAGACCCAGTGCCATCTGAAAAAAGCCGCTAATTCTAGCCGCATTCGCTTTGTGTAATAGCGATTTACCAATTGCATAAAGGGCAACACCATAGACAACTGCGTCGGCGAGCATATCAAGTGAATCGGCTATTAATGCGGTTGAATCAGCAAGCAACCCGATCCCCATTTCTATAACAAACATTGTCGCGTTTATTCCCAAAAGCCAATACAAAACCTGTCGTTGAGACTGGTCTTTTATTTCAACTTCGCACCCACATCCGCTCATTAGAAACACACTCTTTACTGATGAATGACATGAGTATAAAGTCTATACTTGGTATAGAGTCAACGGTTAGGAGAAAAAAATGAAAATTGGTGATGTCGCAAAGACGACAGGTTGTAGTATTCAGACCATTCGTTTTTATGAAAAGAAAGGTCTCTTACCTGAGCTCAAGCGCTCAAGTGGAAATTATCGTGTCTACGACAAGGGGACTATTGAACAACTCCTGTTTATTAAACAGTGTCGTTCATTAGATATGTCTATCACGGAAGTAAAAACGCTCATGGACAGTCGTTCGAGGCCAGATCAGAGCTGTTCAAATATCAATACGTTAATAGCTAAGCATTTATCAGACGTCATTATTCGCATTAAAGAGCTAAACGCATTAAAGTCATCACTCGAAAATATGGCGTCAAAGTGTGATCAAAACAAAACCATTAGGGACTGTGGCATTTTAAATTATTTACACACTTAAAAGTGTAAGAAGCATACAATTTCATAGCGGGCGCTCACCTTAACTTGTATCTATCGGCTAACATTCGTCATGTGTATAGATTTGTGAAGCAAAAAATACTAGCCTGAACTTTTGATAATGAGTCAGCCATGCATATTCATTTGTGGCCCTACAAAGCGATTTACATCGGAGTCAGTCCTGATAATGATGTTCATGCACATCATGCAGTCCAAATTTGCATTGGTTTAGACAGAGACATCTCGGTTCAAGATTACAAGGCACAAAGTATTCACACCGGACAATGTATTGTGATTTTCGAAGATGTCCCTCACAAGCTTTTTGCGCAGGATGATCAAATTGTAGTCATCTATTTAGAGCCTGAGGATAGGCATAACCAACAATTTCTCACTGCCTTGCGTCAAACCAGGAGTGATGGAATTAATACTCTGCCGCTTACTGGTAAAGAATTGGGATACATTTCTAAGCATCTATTTACTGACGTCGATATCGACAAAGTGTGGAAAACAGTAAATAAAGCGGTAGGGCTAGTCTACAGTCCTGCGCTTTCATCGCGCCCAGAGGATAAACGGGTACGAGCGGTCATCGACATTATTGCTTCGCAGCGAGGTTGTGCAATCGATATGGCGTTTTTATCATCGAAGGTTTTCTTGTCCCCAAGTCGTCTCACACATCTTTTTAAGCAAGAAGTGGGTATACCTATTAGTCGTTTTATTGTCTGGTGGCGTGTGCGCGCCGCAATAGAACAACTGAGTAAGTCAGCAACATTGACTGAGGCTGCCCATGCTTCGGGTTTTTCTGACTTACCTCATATGAGTAAAACGTTTAAACAGCTGTTTGGATTTGCACCTTCCTCGTTATTCAAACCGCACACCATTAAAATTCACAGTAATTAGCCGTTTGATACAAGCCGAATCAAGTTTGACTAGGGAATAATATACGCATCAATAAAAACGCGAATGTGTAAATACTATGAGAACGTTGGTCCAATGGATGTTCAGTCCATTATTTTTTTTAAGCTTTATCTTTGCTGCAACCAGTATTTCCCAAAACACAGGATCTCCAGCTTGGCTTATCCCCCTGCTTTTATTCGCCATCGCCTTATCTTTTGTAGCTGAGAAATGGTTACCATATGAAAAAGCATGGAATACACCGCAGGGAGATTTCGGGCGAGATATAGTGCATGCCATTGTCAATGAAGGCTCTTTGGCTCTCACGGTCGCGTTTATCCCAATAATGACCGCGATAGTGCCCCACTTCAGTATTTGGCCTCACCATTGGCCACTACTAGTACAACTTGGCTTTGCCATCATCGTCGCTGACTTTGGGATAACGATGGCACATTATTTTAGTCATAAATACAAAGTGCTTTGGCGCTTACACGCGGTTCATCATAGCGTTGAACGAATGTACGGGTTCAATGGATTGTTAAAGCATCCCCTTCACCAAGCGATTGAACTAAGTGCAGGTACACTCCCATTACTTTTGATAGGTATGCCCTTAGAAATAGGCGCATTGTTAGGGTTTAGTGCTACCATACAGTTGCTGTTGCAACACTCTAACGTTGATATGCGGCTTGGCCCGCTAAAATATGTTTGGGCTGTTGCCCCAGGTCACCGACATCATCACGTAAAAGACGGTACCAGAGGTGACGTTAATTTTGGGTTGTTTACACATTTATGGGATCACCTCCTTGGCACATTCGTCACCAATTCTAATGAACGACCCTCACCACGTAATGGGGAGCTAGGAATTGGTAGTCAACCTAATTACCCACAAAATTATATCTCGCAGCTTTTTCAGCCTTTTAAGTGAAAGATTTAGCTTTTGCTTTTCTAATCAACTGCTCGACAATTGCTGCTCCAGACTATTATTCATGAGGAATATTACAAACATGTAATCAAACAGTAATAGCAGCGTCATGAGTTAATTACTTATGTTCGGTAGCCTAACTTAGCAGTTATCGTTATTTCGAGGAAAAACAAATGCAAATTGAGCAATTCAGTGACATTTTAGAGTGGACAGCTAATTACCATAAGGCTCTCGCTGAACAACTGCATTGCTGTTGTAAGAAGACGGATTTGAACAAACTTGTACTCGATTATCTCGCAATGCATGAAAACCACCTAAGTAAGCTGATCTTAGCCTTCAAAAACTTAGGTAAAACCGGAGAATTGGATACTTATTTTGTTGAGTACATAAACGATAAGCCTGACATACCTTTACTGTGTCCGCCTAACCTAGATGATTGCACTACTTATGAACAGGTCATAGAGCACGTTATGAAACGCCATCAACAAATTATCGAATTATTTTCGTATCTAAGGAAGCAAATGGTCGTTGGGCATCAAATAGAACTACTTGATTCTATTATAGAAACCGAACAACAAGAGATTAAAATAATGGCACATGGTATTAACCGAGCGCACGAATTATAAGCCTTTCATTGGATTCATAAACTATGGAGTGAGGTTGTGAGGAAGCACCAACACAAGTCAAATTACAAAGAAGGAAGTCTCAGTCTTATTGGCGCGGTTGCAATGGGTACAGGTGTCATGATCGGTGCAGGTATCTTTGCTTTGACCGGACAAGTGGCTGAATTGGCCCGCGAGTGGTTCCCATTAGCCTTTATCATAGCGGCAATGATCACATCAGCAAGCGCGTATTCCTACGTGAAGTTATCCAATGCTTATCCTTCTGCAGGAGGGATTGCCATGTTTTTACAAAAAGCTTATGGCAAGGGGACTGCCACTGCGGTTTTCGCATTACTCATGTACTTTTCAATGGTAATTAATGAAAGCTTAGTTGCGCGGACATTTGGTCAATATACCGTACAAATAATTAATACAAAACCCAACGATTGGTTTGTCCCAGCGTTAGGTGTAGCAGTATTGATCTTTGCCTTTTTCATAAACATTATGAGTAACAAGGCTATCCAATCTATTTCATTTGTAATGGGAATCGCCAAAGCTTTAGGATTGGCGGTATTAGCGTCTGGAGGAATATATGCGGCCCAAAGAGGAGTTGTTGACACTTTTGTTCAAACGACCGACGCTTCGATTGTTGACTTTCTGGGGGCCGTCGCGCTAGCCGTATTGGCATTTAAAGGCTTTACTACAATAACAAATAGTGGCGGTGAAATCGAAAATCCACGTAAAAACGTGGGTCGCGCAATAGTCATTTCAATTGCGATTTGTATTTTCATATACCTATTAGTTGCCGCAGCAGTTGGAACAAACCTATCAATCCAGGAGATCGTCGCAGCGCGCGATTATGCATTGGCAGAAGCAGCAAAACCAGCCTTCGGACAATATGGACTTTGGATAACAGTCGGTTTTGCGATAATTGCTACCGTGTCAGGCGTCATCGCAAGTGTATTCGCTGTATCGCGTATGTTAGCGATGCTAACTGACATGGAGCTTGTACCACACAGCCATTTTGGTATGCCAGGAAATATCCAAAAACACACGCTGGTATATACAATAGTCCTTGCTATGACGTTAACGATATTTTTTGATTTAAGCAGAATCGCTTCTTTGGGTGTGATTTTCTATCTGCTGATGGATATTGCGATTCACTGGGGCGTACTAAACTACCTGCGTAAAGAAATTTCTGCCAACCGGTTTATACTGTTAACCGCCATTACATTAGATTTAATTGTACTGATAGCTTTCATCGTCGTTAAGGTGAAAACGGATAGCATCGTAATTTGGACGTCATTAGCGGGCTTGTTTCTGATAATTACCGCAGAGAAGCTTTATCTTAGCCGCAAAAGAAAATGATTTTACTGTTATATAGATAGGTAACTGAGGTCTGCATAACTCTTTTTCCACATTCTGATTTTAGTAGAAGTAATCTCACACTAAATTGTAATCCGTACTTTCCGGCGAATGAAAATCGTTACTTTATTCAGCTCATTGATTGATAATTGTAACAGCAATATCACGTATTAAAGAACTTATGGCACAAATATTGGATTGTCTTAGGTAAACCGTAAATACATACTAAGCAAACGGCATAAGCCATCTGACTCTGTAAATGTTATGCGCGGATAGGTCATTTTTACACTGTGTCGAATTGCAGCTATTAAAGGATTGTAAATTTAGATGACTCACGACGACCACACGACAATAGCTTTAAGTACACTTATCAAGTGCTTGATGCTTATTGCAAGTGTGACTTATGGTTCATCTGTGTTGGGTTGCGAAAGTGAAGGTACTGGCAACATCTCATCCATGAAGGGAACACCGGAAATTGAACAAGCAAAGCTGCATGTTCAAATGCACATTGAAGATAATGTTGATGAGAGCTGTCATGAGGAGTGCTGTACAGAATCTTGCGATTGTTCTCATGGAAATTGTTTTACAATTTGGCTACTGACCGGCAATTATCACTACAAAATTAAGTCATTTGATTATGTTTTCTCATTATTCGAAGGTGATTTACTACGGTCTCCTCCTTCTAGATTGCTTAGACCCCCAATAGCATAAGCCCGTTCTAGTTTTAACTACGAAAACTCGGTACATGCTCGGTCCGTTTTAACGTAAGCATGTGTCTGAATCTATCCATCAAATTAGAGAACAATTTATGTTAAACAAATTAAATAAAGATAGGCGCAGATTCGTTAAGTCTGCCGCTTTGACATTAGGTGGGACAGCGCTTTTACGTCAAATTTCACCAGCCTGGGCTAATCCAGAGGGCTTATCTCATGCTGGGCAAGAGTTAAAACCAAGTTTTGGAAACAACGTTGTCAGCGGGGAAAACATCAATATGATGATTAGCAGGCAGCACAAGCGTATTGCAAGCGCAGCTGGCCTACCAATTACAATTAATGGTTCGTCACCGGGCCCGTTAGTGCGTCTAAAAGAAGGTCAGCATGTCACTATAAATGTAACTAACAACTTGCTTGAAAGTACGTCAATCCACTGGCACGGATTGATACTCCCTTACACGATGGACGGTGTACCTGGCGTATCGTTTCCCGGTATCGCCGCTGGCAGTACCTTTACCTATGAATTCGATATTGAACAAAACGGTACATATTGGTACCACAGTCATTCAGGTCTTCAGGAGCAGCTTGGGCACCTTGGCCCCATGGTTATTGAACCAAAAGATGGCGACATCGGTGCAGATCGGGAGCACACCATTATTCTCAGCGACTGGACCTTTGAAGACCCTCACGATGTTTTCCGTCACCTTAAAGTTGCTGAGGGCTATTATAATTATCAGCAGCGTACAGTCGAAAACACGATTAAAGATATAAAGAGCCAAGGACTGATCAATACGGTCAAAGAACGAGCAATGTGGTCTCGTATGCGCATGAACCCAAGAGACATACTCGATGTAACCGGCGCGACCTATACATACCTGATGAACGGCCGTGACCCGCAAACAAACTGGACTGCATTGTACAAACCCGGAGAAAGCATACGCCTTAGGCTTATTAACGGGTCAGCAATGACCTATTTTGATTTCCAAGTACCAGGGTTGGATCTGACAGTTGTTGCAGTAGATGGTCAGCCTGTTAAGCCAGTAACAGTAGGTGAAATACGGATCGCTGTTGCAGAGACCTATGATGTCATCGTAAAACCCAAAGATACTAAAACCTATACCATTTTTGCACAAAGCATGGACAGAAGTGGCTATGCCAGAGGCACATTGGCAACATCTGTCGGCAAAGAAGCAAGTATCCCGGCACTTCGCCCAATGCCTGAATTAGGTATGGACGCTATGGGGATGTCGGGAATGGCTGACATGGATTCAATGGACGCTACGAACAACAAGGAGACTTATGGTGGCCAAGAAAATCACGGTCCTAATCATTCGATGGCAGCGATGCAAAACAAGGTAGTTCCTGTGGACGGAATCCCTATTACGCACTCACCGGACGGTCACGGACCAGGTGCGTCTATGATTGCCAAAAATCCGATCAGCCGACTAGACGACCCTGGAATAGGGTTTGATGGAGTTTCTCACAAGGTACTTGTTTATTCAGACCTTACAGGTGCCAAGCAGTGGCCAGATAACCGTGAACCAACACAAACCATCGAACTGCATTTGACCGGTAACATGGAAAGATACATGTGGTCTTTTGATGGCAAAAAATTCACTGAAGTGGATAAGCCCGTTCATTTCAAGTACGGGGAACGCGTGCGCCTTATTCTTGTCAATGATTCGATGATGTATCACCCCATCCATCTTCACGGTATGTGGATGGAGCTAGAAAATGGTAACTCCCCTTCCCCCCGTAAACACACGATCAGTCTCAAACCGAGCGAAAAAGTGTCTTTACTGATCAGCGCTGACGCACCCGGAAATTGGGCATTTCATTGTCACCTTCTATATCACATGGACGCTGGTATGTTCCGCGTTGTAAACGTTTCTTAAGGGGTACCTTCATGAATTTACGAATTATATTTGGACTAATAATACTTACCGTAACACTTCGTAGTGTCGCACAAGAAACACCTGAAAGCTGGCCATCGCCTGTCAAAGATACACTTAATGGTATTGTTCTATTTGACAGGCTAGAAGTAGCGCGCAACAACCGTGAGGAGAACATCGCGATTTGGGATATGATCGCATGGTATGGAGGCGACACGTACCGTCTTTATTTTAAAAGTGAAGGTGAAAATAAACAAAACGATGGGGAGCCAACGGATATTGAAAGAGCTGAACTGCTTGCTAGTCGCTTAATTGCACCTTTTTGGGAAATTCAGGTTGGAATTGGTGCCCGTGGCGAATTGACGAGTGACAGTAATATGGAAAATTATGCTGTAGTTAGCCTTTTTGGAATGGCTCCCTATCAATTTGAAGTAGATAGTTCACTTATCATTAACGAAGACGGTGATGTCAGTGTTTCAATGGAAGCCGAGTATGACTATCGCATGTCACAAACCTCATATTTGCAACCGCGAATATCACTGTCTGCTTCACTTTCTGAGTCAGAACGGTTTGATAGACCTTCTGGGTTTAATTCAATTCGTGTTGGCTTACGCTATCGAATGGAGGTCTCACGGGAATTTGCCCCGTATATTGGTGCCTATTGGTCTAGAGCCTTGGGAGCGTCAGCGGATAATCTACGTGGCATAGGCGATCCTGTTCATGAAACGGGTGTGGTTCTCGGTGCCCGTGTGTGGTTCTAATGCCTGAATTATCCCAACAGTTTATGGCGATACTAATTCAGTTATCAATAGCATTATTAGCAATTACCGCAAGTGCAATTAGCCATTACCGCATATTGCAGTACTTGACGAAATTCATAGCCCGCCTTCGTAATGGAGCACGCGGTTTAATTGTACTTTTTTGTGGGATTACAGCGTCTCAATTGCTAAGGCCTGTTGATCTTTGCTGTACATATTTCACTCAGCAATACATCGGCAACCACATCATCGAAAATGCCAGTGAAACCATACTGGCATAATTCCTTGCTAACTTTTCATACCTCGTTG
>NZ_BAAGTF010000001.1:0-120858 GCF_054782055.1 Aliiglaciecola aliphaticivorans | reverse complement strand
TCTGTTTTATGATCGCCAGGATCTGACTGTCGGTATATCTCGATTTACGCATAGAAAACTCCTTCGTTTTAGTTTAACGGGAATTTCTACTTAAAACTGCTCCGACTTTCTGGGGGGATTACACTATCAGCCCACTGCCACCTGTAATAAGCAAATTCATCTGGTTTTCCTTTATTTGTTTTTATGTAAAGGGATGTAAAAGGGATCAATAATTCGCCTTAATAATGAGTTTAGCTTTCTTCGATTTTATGGCAAATTCAGCGTCAACATGCATGGAATAATCCAAAGTATAATAGATGCACCACATTCACTGAGTTAAAATCCGCCTATAAATTTGCTTCTCAAAGGTTGTTAGTAGTGAAAGTAGAAAATGTTAAAGGCTTTACCCTAATTGAATTGATCATAGTGATCGTCATTCTAGGGATTTTGTCTGTGGTTGCGGCTCCGAAATTTATTAACTTAACTTCAGATGCAAACAAGGCAGCCCTTGACGGAATGGCGGGAGCCGCAAGTGGTGCTGTTAATTTGGTATATGCCAAGGCCATAATTCAAGGTGTGGTAAACGACGCTGAAGGCAACGTTGACCTCGATGGCGACGGAGTGGATGATATCGCAACAGTGTATGGCTTCCCCAGTGCCAATCGCACGACTGGCATTGCAAATGCGCTTCAGTTAGATGAAGACTGGGCCTATGGCGACACCTTTGGCGGAGGGCAGTTCTTCGTTTCGCCTTCAAGAATTGTTGGTTTTAGTGGCATTACCAACAATAATATTCCTCTTAGAAGCCCGAATTGCTATCTAACCTATAATCCACCAGCTGGGGTAAATGAGCTGCCTACCTATGATTTTGTGACCTCAGGATGCTAGTAAGCACACACCTTCAAATTGCTGGAACATCAAAGGGTGTGAGTTACACACTTTCAATGCTCCAGCTAGTTAGTTTTTAGCTAGACTATTATCTAGGCCATTAATTAATTTGAGTAACAAAGTCTTCTTTCGGGCGACGTATCTTTTTCAAGTTTTTAAGCCAATCGCCCTCTTCTGCCCGGTAACCCAATGGTAAAATTACCACCGAGCGCAATCCGCGTTCAGATAAACCTAGAAGTTCATCCAATTTTTCAGGTACGAAACCTTCCATAGGTGTACTATCCACACCTTCTTCAGCAGCGGCAACCAGAGCAGTTCCAAGCCCAATGTAGGCTTGACGCGCTGCATGTTGGAAATTGATTTCTGGTTCTCTTGGAGGGTAGGTAGCCAAGAGCATTTTACGGTAATTTTCCCAGCCTTCATTAATAACACCGCGCTCTGCGTTGACTAAGTCAAACATGTGATTAATCCGCTCTTCAGTATAGTTATCCCAAGCCGCAAACACGAGCAGGTGCGAACAGTCTGAGATTTGCGCCTGATTATAAGCTAGGGGCACTATTTGATCTCGCAAATCTTGATTTTTTACCACAATCACTTCATAGGGTTGTAATCCACTTGAGGTTGCAGTTAAACGAATAGCTTCAAGAATGCGTTCTACTTTTTCGTCGGCAACCGCTTTGGTTGCGTCCATTTTCTTTGTTGCATAACGCCAGTTTAACTTTTCTACCAAATTTGACACTAATGACTCCGAGATTATTCAATATGGGAGTGATAAAAATATGGCCATTTTCAGTAAATTCAATTGATTAAGTAAAAAACAAAGCAGAATTGAAGTTGTTATCTTCCATCGATTAGATGTTAGATATATAAAATAGAATGAAAAGCCAACCTAATTAAGTTGGCATATAACCTGTTTTTAAATCGTTTTTTTTGAATCAGTTGGATGAAAATAATACAGGTTGACTAGCCGGCATTGGAACTAACAAATTTACAATTCTGTGCTTATTGCATTGCTTAGGTTTTAATTTAATGGCGGTTTGATTAAACCTATTTTTGGATACTAATTTATTTACATCATCTGTGATCATAATTTTTCTGCTCCATGAATTAAAAGTAGTACGCACTTGAGAAAATGAAAAACCTCCTTGGTTTAAAGTGAGCTTACATCAGCATTAGCTAAAGTTACGTTTGCAATATCTTGCAGTATTAAGTGTAGTCTAAGATAGAAAACATATAGGGTTGTGGTTATCACGCTCGGTAAAAATAATAAAGCCTCAGCAAAATCAACGCGTTGCATAGCTGACTTACAGCAGTTAGACTAAATCTTCCTCATATCACCTCAATTAATGAAAATTAAAAATGAAATTTAAAGCCATATATTTATTATTTAGCATGTATTGCTGCTTTGCAGTGAGCGCACCTAATGCTAATACTACGGAGCCCAGTCAAGCTCAAGTTATCGACCGATTTGCCGAACTTGCTCTTGAGTGTGTGCACAAAGAATATCCGAATATCATAAAACATATGATGAACAGTGATGAAGATGTGAAAACACCTAAGAAACTCTACCCGGCGTTTTACGGTTGTTATGATTGGCATTCATCTGTCCATGGACATTGGCTGCTCACGCGAATTGCCAGCCAATACCCAGATACAGCTCGTTATCAAGACATCATGGCCAGCTTAGCGCAGAGTTTTACCAAAGAAAATTTGGAAGGTGAATTAGCTTATTTTAATCGAGCAGATACCGGAACCAGCTTTGAGCGCCCTTACGGACTAGCTTGGTTTTTGCAACTCACTTCGGAGCTGCGAGAATGGGACAATCCAAAAGCCAAGCACTGGCTAACTATTCTAACCCCTTTAGAAAACAAAATTGTTGCTAATTTGACCGATTGGATACCTAAACTTTCCTTCCCTATTCGAGTGGGAGAGCATAGCCAAACAGCATTTGCCTTTGGGTTAATGCTGGATTGGAGCGTGACTGCTCATAATCAAGAGTTTAACGATTTATTAAAGCAAAACATTAGGCGTTTATATGCTAATGATGTGAATTGTCCTTTAGCCTATGAGCCATCAGGCCAAGATTTCTTATCACCGTGTATTGCCGAAGCGGATTTAATGAGAAGGGTACTTTCAGCCGAAAAATACGCGAAATGGTTAGGGGCGTTTTTGCCATCAATTCCCATCGATGGTGATGGAAATTGGCTAAATGTCGCCACAGTAGTCGACAAAAGCGACGGTAAACTGGCTCACTTAGATGGATTAAATTTAAGTAGAGCGTGGATGTTAGAAGGTATCGCCTCAGCTTTAAAGTCTGCTGATCCCCGTAAAACTGCGATTTTACGTGCTGCACAAGCACACAAAACATCAGGGCTAAATTCAGTTATCCATGATATGCATTATATGGGCAGTCACTGGTTAGGGAGTTTCGCGACCTATTTAGAAACTCAACGGGGTTTATAGTAAATTGAATCTAATGCCCCTGGCGTTATAGAACGAAAAAAGCACTAGGTTTAGAACCTAGTGCTTTTTAAAAAACGGTATTCGAACTATCGTCTACAATTGATTAAGCTTTTTTACGAAACCTTAATGCTAGTAGTCCCAAGGCAAGCGTAGCTAATGTCGTTGGCTCAGGAATATCATTACTAGCTAGTTCGTTGCGTACTAAAAACGTTTCTCCAAAAGTACTAGTTGAGAATGTAGCGATGTGACTAGGCGCCCCCCAAACATAACCATTTGAAACGTCTCTAGCGTCACAATGACTGTACCCAGAACCAAAGTAAGATGCCGCGCATACATTACTGTTATAGTTATCGAGTTGAAATGCAGTAACTAACTCTGCAGTAGAAGCAAAACTTGTTGTCCACTCAATTTCTGTAGCAAATCTAAAGTCATCAATAAGAGTAACATCACTGCCACAGCCACCAATGCCAGCACAAGGCGAGGCATAAACCCATTCTAAACCACTGTCGTCTTGATAATAAGTATAGCTACCTGTTTGATAAATTAAGCCAGCGTTTGCAAATCCACCAACAGTTAATAAGATGCCGACTAAGGCTAATTTTAAAGTTTTCATTCAATACCTCATAATTTGAATTGTTGTTTCTGCAGGATAGTTGTTAACTACATTTATGTATCACTAGCTGCTTACCCAAACAAATGCAAATTACAGGCCACATTTATAAGTAATTGAATTAAAAGCATATTTTACTTTTCCTATACAATCAGAAACCATGCTCTGTAAAATTATCAGACACAGATAGACCTAAATTGATTTCAACTAATGAGCGAAAATAAAATGTTTCTTCGGGAATCGGCACGGGGCGTTTCTTTCTTAGCGAATAGAACCGAAACGTTGTTCTAAATAAGCAATAATATCGTTACTTTCATACATCCAGGTATCTTTACCTTCTTGTGAGATACGCAAGCAAGGTACTTTGGTTTTGCCGCCTTGTTGCGCAAGCTCAGTCCTAAATTCACTACCTTTTCGGGCGCTACGGGTTTCCATAGGCAAGTTCAAACGGTGTAAAGCTCGACGAGTTTTAATACAAAAAGGACAAGCGAAAAACTGGTACAGAGCCATAGACTTAATTTCTTTCTCTACTTGTTGCTGTGCTTGGGCGCTGCGCTTTTGTTTACGAGGACGAGTTATCAGATCAAAAAAAGCAATAATGCAACCAAGAAAATTGCGAATGACGTTAATAAAAAAAGACATGATTTGTATACTACCCTAAAAAAATGAGGCCGTATTATAAACCCTTAACACTGGGAATTGTGCTGTGGTTTATGAATATTTTGATATTAGCTATAAGGTGATTAGGGACAGCCAAGAACGTAATAATCCTTAGACTTGTAAGCCTATTAAACATCAGATGACCGGGTTTTATAGGCGTTTAAATTTTAAACAAGAAGGTCGCCGGATAATTTACCGGCGAGATTCAATTCACTTCCCCCAACTGGCGATTAGGGGAAGCTTGAGTCGACTTAAAACTCTGGTGTTTGCGGTGCGGGCAAGTTAGTTTCTTGCATGCTACGGGCTTTAATATCAGCGATATCACCACCGAAATCAAACAAACTCACATCACCCCGTTCAGCTGCCATTTTAGCGCGTAAATCAGCGGTTGCCTGAGTATCTATGCTCAGTTCATCACTGATCACCACTCCATAACCTAAAGCACCTTCAATGGTAACCAAAGAGCGATTGATATCGTCTAACACGAGTTGAGGGTCACGCTGCAATGGATCTCCCCAACCGCCGCCGCCCCAAGTATTAAAGTACAGAATATCGCCTTTTTTCACTTCAATACCTTCACACTTGGCTGGCAAGGTTTCTTCACTACCATCAGCACGTTTTAATAGTTTGGTAGAACGCATTCCTGGCGCACCACCGTTAACTCCCCACGGATAAGTTAACCAACGATCATCATGAATCGCAATTTGGCCATCATTTAAGAAACGGTATCCCACAGACAAACCGTTTCCACCGCGATGCAAACCAACGCCACCTGAATCAGGAATCGTTTCGTATGCTTCTACGCGTAATGGGAAGTAAGCCTCGATGAATTCGTTCGGTACATTGGTGAAACCTGGCCATAAGGAGTGTCCATCCGGGCCATCTCCGGCTGGGCGTCCAGGAATACCACCAAATCCAATTTGGAATAACTGGAACCACTCGCCATTGTCATCGTAACCTGAATAGAACAAGTGTGGAGAATCAGAAAACCCTGCGGCATTCATTGCCTCTGGAGCACCTTGTCCTAATAGACCGCCCATCACATCGAAGATTCTGCCCAACGCATGGGTTCTGCCCGATAACGCGGCAGGATAATTCGGTTTCAATAAGCTTCCTTGAGGAATACGGACGTCAACCAAATCATAAAAACCGTCGTTGAACAGTATTTGTGGATCCACTAAGTTAATAGTGAAAGACCCAAAAAACATTTTGAACATATCTTCATTAAGATAGAAGTTAATGGAGCTTTTTGCTTGGGGATCGGTCCCCTCAAAATCAAAAATGGCTTTTTCACCTTCTCGCCACATTTTACAACGAATTTTGTACGGGCCTTTGCCTACACCATCATCACATAGGTAATCTTCAAACACGCGAGGCTCTTCAGGTACTAGCATATTGATAATTGCCGACATGGCCGTATGATTGCGCTCTAACATGACTTCCATGGTGGAATAAAACACATCATCGCCAAACCGATCCGCAATTTCAATGACGCGTTTGGATGCAGTATTACATGCTGCCACTAACGCATTGAGATCGAATCGGTTCCACTGAGGTGTGCGAACATTATGCAATATCAGTTCGAGTAACTCGGTTTGTAATACGCCTTTTTTATACAATTTAGTTGGCGGAATACGTATCCCTTCTTGGAATATAGACTCGGCTTTGATGGGAATTGAACCTGGTACCATGCCACCATTATCAGACATATGTCCGAACATTGCAGACCAAGCGATGTGACGACCTTCGCGGAAAATCGGCACCAAAACTAACCAGTCAGGCAAGTGAGATACGGCAGCATTACACATGTAAGGGTCGTTGGTGAGTAAAACATCGCCCTCTTCCATTTCTCCGGTAAATGCTTCCATAAACCCGTGGATAAACGAGCCAAACTGACCAACCACCATTTTACCGTCGCGATTGGCGATCATTGGGAAACAATCCCCTTGTTCACGAATACCTGGACTCATGGCGGTTCTGAATAACACGGCATCCATTTCTTCGCGGGCATTTTTCAATGCATTTTCAATAATATCGACGGTGACAGTATCTGCATCAACACGTTTAAGAGGAGTGCTATTAGTTTCAATAATTTTATTCATTCTATTCTCCTACTACTTATTGCTAGCGTTAACAGGATTGATTAATAAGTTGCCCACAGAATCTACTGTCGCTACGTAACCCGGTAAAATCACAGTTGTTGAATCCATTTCACCGACAATACATGGTCCTGGTACTTCCAAGCCAACCCCCATTTTGCCTCGCTCATAAATCGCAGCTTCATGGTATTTACCGTCGAAGTAAATTTTTGAATCGGCAATTTTACACTCCCCTAAACTAGATTTTTGGGCGATTTGTTTATTTTGAGGCAACGCTGTTGATGTAGCAGAAACAATTGCCCGTACCATTACAATTTCATGGCCTTCATCTAGGGCAAAGGTGAACAACTGGGTATGCTCTTCATCAAATCGGTCGATCAATAGATCCAAACCTTTGGCTTCAAAGTCTGCTTTTGAACATTCAATAGAAAGTTGGAAAGCTTGTCCGGTATAACGCACATCCGCTTGCAAGGTAACATCTAAGTCTTCTTTGCTAATGCCATCAGCAATTAATGTTGAAGCCGCTTTGTCGGTAAGCTCTGCAAACAATTCAGCAAGTGAATCTTTATCCGTGTCTTTAATCAGGGTTACGAAGGTTTTTGATGCTTCATCTTTTACCACTGTTGTGGCATCACCATAGGCACACAATACACCTGGTCCTGGTGGAATAATGGTTGGCCAAGCGTCCGTTAGAATACCCAGGGCGTTGGCGTGTAATGGGCCAGCGCCACCAAATCCGACTAAAGCAAAATCTCGTGGATCAAAACCTTGTTCAACCGAAACTAACCGTAGGGCTCCAAACATGGCTTCATTTGCAATACGGATAATCCCCTCTGCGGCTTCTTCAACGGAAATTTCCATGGCATCAGCGACTTTCTTGACGGCCGCTACCGCAGCAGCTTTATCGATAGCCATTTTACCGCCAAGTTGCACATCAGAAGGCAAATAACCCAGTACTACATTGGCATCACATACCGTTGGCTCAACACCGCCTTTCATATAAGCAGCAGGGCCTGGCTTAGCACCGGCAGACTCAGGGCCCACACGTAAGGCTTTAGTTAATTCAGGAACAAAAGCTAACGAACCGCCTCCTGCCCCCACAGTACGTACATCAACCGATGGGGCTCTTACCACTACGTCACCCACTCGGGTTTCTCGTCTGATCCGTGCTTTGGAATTTTGAATTAGGGCTACATCGGTGGAAGTTCCGCCCATATCGAAGGTAAGGATATTGTCGTAACCGGCTGCTGAGGAAAAGTGTATAGCACCAGAAACACCACCAGCAGGCCCACTCATTAATAGGTTAACCGGGTTATCGGCTGCCGCATTGGCTGACGCTAAACCACCGTCTGAACGCAATATTGATAAATGTAAGTCATCGCCCATAGTTTTATGCAATGAAGCTTGCAAGTTATCAACATATCGTGCCACTTCAGGTCTAACGTAAGAGTTCACTACTGTGGTTTCTGTGCGCTCATACTCTTGCATTTCAGGCACGATATCACTGGAGATACTGATGGGAATATCAGTAAATACCGATGCCGCTAATTCCTTCGCGCGTTTTTCATGCTCACCATTTACATAGGCATTGATGAAACAAATCGTTAACGCTTCCACTTCATCCGTTGCTTTTAATTTTTTTAAATCTTGCAGTAGTGCTTGTTCATCTAGCTCAGTGGCAATGCTGCCATCAGCATCCATACGTTCAGTGGCTTCAATGGTCAGTTCCAGTGGTGCCAACAACGGCTTTTTAACAAAACTAACCCAACCACCTAGTCCACCAGGACAAAATGAACGAGCCACTTGCAACACATGTTTGTAACCGCGGGTGGTCACCAACCCAACTTTTGCCCCTTTGCCGGTGAGTACGGCATTAGTGGCAACGGTAGTACCATGCATAACACGGTTAATTTGTTTGGGATCGATACCAGACTCATCGCAAATACGGGCAATACCATTTAACACTCCTATTGAAGAGTCTTCGGGCGTAGAGGGCACCTTTGCAGTGTGAGTTTCACCATTGCTTTCGTTAATCAATAGCAGGTCCGTAAAGGTACCTCCTACATCAACACCTAATCGATAACTCATAGCATTTTCCTTTTTTATATTCTTGTTGTAATTCGTTTTTATTTTTGGTCTTCGTATTTATTTCGGTTATGCAGGGTACGTTTTACGTAACCAGGTTTTCGCATTTCCGCCTTTTGCGGTCTTGGTTAATTCAATGGCAAGGTCTGAGGCCGCCAATAGGGTTGGCATATCAATACCGGTTTCATATCCCATTTGATGACACATCATTACCACGTCTTCAGTGGCCACATTACCACTGGCCCCAGGGGCAAAAGGACACCCCCCTAAACCGGCAATGGACGCATCAAATCGGCGCACACCCGCGGTTAGTGCGGCATAAACATTAGCTAGCCCCATGGCACGGGTATCGTGGAAATGACAGGCTATTTTGTCTGCACCGAATTTTTCAATCAAAGTCGTCATTAGGGCTTGAACGCTTTGTGGATTCGCCGCGCCAATGGTGTCAGCAATGACCAGGCGAGACGCGCCCATATTGATGAGCTTTTCAGCAAGATCCACAACTTGTTGAGCTGGAATAACGCCTTCGAAAGGACATTCCCAGGCAGTTGCTAAATACACCTGTAATTCAACATCTGTGCCCTTGCCTGCATCGATTACCTGCTCAATGACACTCAAGGTTTGTTGGTTATCCATACGAATGTTTTTTTCGTTCATGGTGTTAGATGCAGCCATCACTAAAGATGCCAATTTAACCTGATTTTTCTGAGCTAATTCAAAGCCTTTCATATTTGGGATCAGGGCTGAAAAATGGCAATCAGCTTTGGGCAGCTGTTGACATATTTCATCTGTTCCAGCCATTGCAGGAACCGCTTTAGGCGATACAAATGCGCCCACTTCAATACCATCTAACCTTGCATCGGTTAGCATCTGAATAAGTTGCAGGCGTTGTTGCGGGGTTAATATTTCTGCTTGGTTCTGCAAGCCATCACGGGGGCCTACATCATTAATGTATACATGATTACTCATTGCCAGTTCCTTTAATTGCGCCGTTTGCAACAAGGGAGTCGATGCGCTCTTGAGACATGTGTAACAACTCTGACAATACAGTTTGCGTATCTTGACCTAACACTGGTGCTGGAGAAAAAGATTCTTCATCGGTACGTGAGAATTTAATCGGATTACCAGGTCCTTTTGTGGTTTTTCCATCAGGATGTTTTAGATCAACAACCATATTCCGATACAAAACTTGCTCATCGCTCAGTGCTTGGGACAAGTTATTCACTGGCGCACAGGGAATGCGTTTAGCTTCCAGCTGTTCAATCCAGTAAGCAGAGGTATTTTGGCTCAAAATTTCATTTAATTTAGCGTTTATGAAATCTTTGTCGGCCCAGCGCCCAGGTTGACCATCATATTTGCTATCTGCAAACTCTGGACACTTAACCACTTCATTTAGATTTTTCCAGAAGTTGTCTGTGATCACCGCTATGACCACAAAACCATCTGAGGTTTGAAATGTATTGTAAGGAACATGCACAAAATGGGAATTACCTATTGGATAGGGATTTTCACCAGATAAAAAGTGCATTGTTGCCATGTAGTTCAGCATTGAAATTTGGCAATCGAGCATGGAAATATCCACATCTTGACCTTTACCACTGGTCGCTCGCTCAATAATAGCTGACTGAATGCCCATGACTGCAAACATACCGCCGCCCAGATCACCGATGGGAATACCGGCCCTTACTGGGTTTTCTTGATCGAGACCCGTAATTGACATACCGCCGCCCATAGCTTGGGCAACCTGATCAAATGCAGGGCGTTTAAATTTAGGTCCACTACTGCCAAAACCAGTAATACTGCAAGTGATAATACGCGGGTTAATTTTGCTCAAGGTGTTGTAGTCAATGCCGAGACGATCAGGCACACCGGCACCAAAATTATTTACCACCACATCTGATTCTTTCACTAAATCATAAAAAACTTGTTTACCTTCTTCACTTTTTAAATCGATACAAATACTTTGTTTATTGCGATTCAAGGTAATGTAATAAGCGCCCATTCCATCCAAGGAGTTCTTCGGATCACTGGCGAGCAACTTACGTGTTCCTTCGCCCTGCAAAGGTTCAACCTTAATTGTTTCTGCTCCTAAATCTGCGAGCAACATTGCGCAATACGGACCTGATAACATATGTGTTAGATCAATTACACGTATACCAGAAAGCGGCTTATTCATTCTTTATCTCCAATTATATTTTTGTGTCCTGAAAGTAAACGGGTTATGGCATTAGGTGTGCCATAACCTGTCACTAGAAGTGTGCTTAAAAGTTATAAGCGAATTCAACGCCGTACTCTGCAAGGGCTGAGGGGTGTATAAAAGACCCACCAAATTCAGGCGCAGGAATGACTTCTTGTAAATATTCTTCGTCTGTGATGTTTTTGCCATAAATGGCCAATGTCCAGTTTTCAGCTTCAAGGGCAATACGCGCATTAATAGTGAAAAAGGAATCACGTTTAGCATTATCAAAATTTTGCGAATGCGGGCCCGGTGGAACACCGCCTCCTAAGGTTCCAAAGTAATCCCAAATGGTTGGGGTTTCCTCACCTTGCAAGGTATGGAAGTAGGTCTCTCCGGTATATTGATAATCCAATCGTGTGGTCACCCAAAAGTCCTCATTCACTGGCTGCTCGTAACTAAAGCCTAAGGTATAAGTAGTATCAGGAGACTGCGGTGCTTTATTGCCAACGGTAATAGGACGACTGCGATTTTCTTTAATTTCTGAATCAAGAAGACCCAAGCCCGCAAAGACTTTAAAGCTCTCGGTAACATCGGCTGTGACATCAAGTTCGAAGCCTTGGATTTCGAGTTCATCAATGGTGCTTACCGCACGTAATAAACCGAAAGGCCCGGCAAAGAATTCGAAAAATTGGTTATCCTCGACTTTGGTTTTGAATACCGCTGCATTCAACTTAACCTTGTTGTCTAAGAATTTAGATTTGATCCCTAACTCAATATTCGTCGTCACTTCTTTATCGTATTCATCGCTTACCAACAGTTGAGCATCTACTGCATCACCAGGATTGCCCGTACCCGAACTGTTAAACCAATAATCTAAGGTTGCTTGCGTACCCAAAGAGTTAAAACCACCACTTCTAAAACCGACGCCATAGCTGGCATAGGAATTAACATTGTCGGATAACTCGTAACTTAAGGTGACTTTGGGTTGAAATTGAGCAAACGAGCGGCTGCGATCTGGAATACCGTCTGGATTGTCTACCAGACCTGGGTTAATAGGACCCACTTCGCCATCCACAATGGTATTAATATTTAGGCCTGAAGCACTGACATTAGGTACGTTGTTGGAAACGGTTCTATCTTCATAGTCGTAACGAAGGGCAACGGATAATTCCAGTTTTTCTGAAACATCGTATTCAATTTGACCAAATGCGGATAACACTGAGGTGTCGTAAGTATCATCAAACAACAGATCCGTGGGATTAGGTCCTGTAGGCGGCACATAAGCTTGTTGCAAAAAGCCTTGTCCTTGATCAGCACCATAGGCCACCACGACATCACGCTCGATTTCAGCGAAGTACACACCGGCGATCCAACGTAGATCAGCCGTATCGTCATCTGAGGTAATTCTTAGTTCACCACTAAAATCAGATTGGCTGCGTTCTTGATATTGATATCCATCACAAGAAGTCGGTGTGTAAGGACCGTATACACCAGTGAATTCCACTCCCGGCGGAAAAATACCGAAAGGCGCAAAAAACTCGCCAAATAAATCCGTTCGGTCTGCGCCTCCTAATGCTGTGGGTGTATTATTCAAGGTTTCACGGTCAGTTTGACACTGTGGCGTTAACTCATAACCATAGAAGGATGCACTGGTACCGTCAGATAACAATGTTTCTTCCAAATCGTTGTAAGACAACACGCCAGTCACATCATAACCTTCTAAATCCCAATCTGCTTTTACTGAGAGTTCAGTGCTGTCTTGTTTATTTTCACTGATTCTACCCCAAAAAAATGGACAGTTAATTAATACTTAGGACATGCTGTTCGTAGTCAACAGGACTTACAAAACCTAAGTACCCATGACGCCTTTTTCGATTATAAAAACACTCAATATAGTCGAAAATATCGAGCCGCGCCTCTTCGTGGCTTTGATACCGGTAACGACGTATTCTTTCTCGTTTCAATACGCCAAAAAAGCTCTCTACCACGGCATTATCATAGCAGTTCCCACCGCCACTTTGACACTGCCTTCTAGCTCGTCGCTGGGTAAAGTAGTGGTCACTAGAATTGCGCCAGCTACCGCGTTACGTCCGTACAGCGCTCCTTGCGGACCTTTAAGAATTTCGATTTGGGCAATATCCAACAACTCACCGTTGAAACCATTAGGATTGGTCATCAACACCCCATCAACCACATAAGCGAAGGTTGATTCAGCGTCTCGGGTTGACACTATGCCGCGAATATTAACCTGTGTGTCACCTACGTTAGCGGTGTCGACAATATTCACGTTAGGTACCAGGGAAATAAAGTCACCTGGGCGTTCAATACCAGCCGTTTCAATATCTCTGGCCGACAATGCACTTACCGCAATAGGGACTTGTTGCAGGCTTTCTGGACGCTTACGAGAGATACTAATTAATTCAATTGACTCTTCCTCGGCTTGTGCTTCTTGGGCAAGGGCAGCGCCGGCAAAGGTAGTTGAACTCGTTAACAAAGATATCGCGATAGCATTTCCCAATTTATTTCGGGTAAATCTAAGCATGGTGTTTTCCCTCTTGGTTGTTGTTATTATTGCGTTTTAATCTGCGCCACAAAGTGGTTTGGCTAATACCTAAATACTGTGCTACCAACTCTTTATTGCCGTTAAACTTTGTCATCGCTTGATTCAGCAACTCCTGTTCATTCTTGGCAATGGCGCCAGTTTGTTCTACTGCTTTGGTTTCAAATAACTCAGGAGCTAAGTCGGTCAATAACTGGGAAATTCTTTTACTCGAAACATCTTGAAAGGCAGAGCAATAAACCAGTAAACGTTCCACAATATTTTCCAGCTCTCTAATATTTCCGGGCCAATCATAAGCTTTGAAAACCGGGGTTAATTGTTGGGTTAAACGTTGAATTACGTCATCCCCTAAACTGCCGAAATTAAGGGCGGTTAATTTGTTCTGGGTGATATTTTCAATGTCTTCTCGACGCTCTTTTAAAGAGGGAACGTTAATGCTTAAAACATTCAGCCGATAGTACAAATCATCTCTGAATAAACCTTGTTTTACCTGGGTGGCCAATGGACGATTAGTGGCTGCAATCACCTTCAGATTAACTTTAAATTCTTTATGAGAGCCGATAGGTCGATAGGTTTTTTCTTGGATAACGCGGAGCAATTTTGCTTGTTGCGGTAGGGTCAACTCGCCTACTTCATCTAAGAACAACACGCCATTTTCTGCTTCGTATAATAGACCGTGTTTGCCTCCGCGCTTTGAGCCAGCAAATGCACCTTCCACGTAACCAAACAACTCCCCTTCAAATAACTCACTGGGCATAGCCGCACAGTTAATGGCCACAAACCGGCCTTCTGCAAACTGACTTTTTTGATGAATACGTTTGGCTATCATTTCTTTGCCCGTACCCGACTCGCCAATGATCAATACATGACTTGGTGAGTTCGCGTACAAATCTGTACGTTCAATCAAGTCTGTCATCAATTTGGATTTGTAAATTAGTGGTTGGTCTATGGTGGGCGCTTTCTTGGATGGAAATATTTGCGGTGTTTGCGCATAAAATTGGTACACATCAAACTGACTGTTAATCATCATGATGGTGTCTTTATGGAACCACCAGTCGGTCTCATTTAACCGACACTTGCCATCAGACACATCGGCAAACTGACTACTGTGTAACAAATCCAAAATTTCTTGTTTGTTATTCGAGTCAATGACAAATTCTGTTTTTGCCGCCCTATTCGAAGTTAGAACATCAGTATAGTTGTCGACCACTAGAATTGGCGTTTTAGAGTCTTCATCTAGCCATTTATGAATGGCTTTTGTGTGAATTGAATCCCGCTGTTTGCGACCTAAAACAACGGCTTCTTTCAACACTGTTCGACATGACTCTTTAGAATAAATTAGAAAGGATTTGATGTTGTCCTGAAACGCTAAACCGCACACCAGACTGGCCCCAACCACCACATTGCTCGATGACAAATGAGCCAACTGATACATTTGCTTTGCATCTTCGGCAGTTTCGTATTGATGAAAAGTAATATTTACTGAAGAGCTCTGATTCAATAATTTAACTAAACTACTGTAATCATCGTAGGTAATAAGGTGGATATCTTGACTCACCTTAGACGCTTTTAATATGGCGCTAACAATATCTGATTCTGTCACAGGAATAGACATAACAGGTACATCTAACGTGGTTTTTAAGTACGCCGAATTACTGCCTGCACTTATGACTAGGTCTGGTTTGAAAATGTGAATGTGGGTATTGGCTTCATGAATTGTGCCAATGATTGCATCCACCACCTTACATTCGGCGTGGTCTTCAAATTCTTCTAATACACTACTAACCAATTGGCTAAACTCTTTGTGACCAAAGATTAGAATGCGAATTTTTTGGCTTTGCTTGATCAATTTGTTGCAACCTGAAATTAAAAATTGTTAGCAAGTTAACATAGCACGGTTCATGCCAAAAACAATGAAATTTAAAAACACTTAAATTTCAAATATTTAGATTAATTTAAAATTTCAGTTTCACGACAACTATTTCAAAATGAAATAATAAACTCCAATTTGAAATAAAATCATTCATTTTGAAATTTTGTTTTTTGATACCTCAGTCAATTGTAAAATAGCGCCAAATTGCTCATAAGGAGTGAGATCACAAATTGCCCAGTCTTGTAAACCCGTTCTTTTATCTGGGTTATACAGTTCAAGTTTTTGCAAAGTTTCATCAATGGATTCAGTAGCAAAAGAAAGCAAAAAAATCCCTTCACCTTTTTTCTGCAAAATCTCTGCAACCACTCCCTCTTTACTTACAGGTTGTACTAAAACCAAAAAACTCTCACCGATACTAAAGCGCGCGGTTTTAACCAGTCGTTGAGGCAACGCTTCAATTACAGGTGATTGAGATAGCAAAGATTGGAAGTAGCTAACGGATTCATCTAAATTTGCCACTACAAAATTGATATGGTGAATATGAGTGAGCAATTGTCCCTCCTAACTAACAATTCGAAAAGAATTGCGAACTGATAAAGTGGATCTTGCTTGAGTTAAAGGAAAAGTATGATTCTAAAACAATTTTTCGTTTATCTAAGCTATGCAAAACTTAATGAGCCAAGTTGTCTTTTTATTGCTTGTCTGAAAGAACGGCTCACTGGAATATCACGATCGTTTAATAGCTTAATGGATGCACTATGCCCTTGTTCTGAATATCCTACTGCCGCCTCTTCACTTACCCAGTAGGAACGATGGGTTTGAAAACCATTCTGACCTTGCATTTCAGCAATAGCATCTTTGAAACGAATGTAAATAAGCTCTTCTCTGTTTTGGAGTATTACTCGGGTGTAATGATCTTCAGCAATCAGTGCTAAAATATCACCAGGCTTAGACAAACGGTTGTGCAAACGAGGGCTTCGACTTTGTTTGAAATCGGAATGTTCGTCACTTAACTCAGTAGACAAGAGCCAGCTACGAAAACGTTGTACTTTTTTGCTGTCAGCAGAGTAGTTAAATCGACTCACTCCCAGCACAAATAGATAAAAATAATTAACAGATACCCATATACCAATACCCAGTGTCCAATTACTGATTGTCACAACGATATCTGTATAGCGCGAGGTACTCTTTAAAACTTGTCCTTCTTGAACATAGCCATCCACCAGAATATCTCTAACAATACTAACGGGTACCCAAAGCACAATTCCAAGGGCAAAGCCTGCTATTAGAATGGCAATAAAAGGGGCTTTAAACGGCTTTAAAACCAATGCAACTAACTTGCTACCAATGGCCAAAAACTGCCAAGACAATAGTGTGGAAATCAACCAATAAACTAAGTGACCTTCAATACCTACTAAGGGTTCAGTGCCTGATTGTGAGAGTGCAAAAAACATCCCAAGGGCTAGTGGCACACCGAGATAAAAAGAAAGTACGGTTCTATCTCGTAAAGCTAAGGAAAAGGATTGCCAAGCTCGTTTTAATATAATTATCACTGAGTTCCCCTATTCTAGTGAGGCAAATTGCATCGTATTGGCAATTGCAGTCACTTATTTAACACCAATCTAAAGGGTAAAACACGCTTAAATTTCGCGGAGCGCGAATAGCATTCGCGAAATAAAGTATGTTCCTGAGGCTTGTTAATCAAGCAGAGGGTTACAAACGATTTCCTTATAAAACAACACAGATTTCTGTAATTCCATGACTTGTATAGCTGTCTATCTACTGTTAAACCTAAATACCCACCTTTTTATTTGGTCATTTAATTTTAGGTGTTATTTTTCTAGCAAATTCTACTAGTAATGAATGTAAGACAGTTTGCAGACTTCGTGCCAGAAGTAAAAAAATAAAATTCCTATATAAAACAAACAAATGCGATAACTAGCTTTGTTGAGCTCCACTAAATTTTTTCATATTGAACAATTTAATTTCACTTTGAATTTAAATAATCGGTTCATTTTTCCCATATATACACTAAGTCTATTAACTGAAAATAAATTTAATCGACCTATTTTAGCTATCACAAGCGAACAGAAAGTGGTGACTATTGCAATCCTCTTATCACCCACTTACAATGATATATTGTTATATTTAAAATACTTAAATGGTAATTATTCGCGCCAAGATATTAAAATTTAACTGTCAACTCACGAAGCGCCAATGGTATTCACGAAAAAACCAGTCCTTTTACGAAAACTTAGTAGACCTGATCTTTTGGTATCCACATATTAGGTGTTCCAACATAACTGCCTAACACAACAATAAGAACATCAAGGGATAAACCATGAATAAAAAACTATTGAGTGTCTTAGTTTTGATGAATATGAGCGGGACAAGCGTATCAGATAATAACTTTTTTTCTGCTGCGTATGCCCAAGACAAAACTGATGCAAACGAAAATGCAGATATAGAACGGATTGACGTTGTATCTTCTCGAAAACGCGATGAGTGGATCCTCGACGTACCATTAGCAGTTCAATCTTTTTCTGCAGAAGATATTGAAAAAGCCGGTATTGGTAACTTAGAAGATTTAACCTTGTTTGCGCCAGGGTTAGATTTCAAAGATCAAGGCGGAAACTTTGCTGGACGATTATTACCGGCAATACGCTTTCGAGGCCTTACCTCAGAAAGTTCGTTACCATCAAACCAAGTTGGTTCATTGTTTGTAGACGGTGTTTATGTACTTGGTGGCGCACAATCCATAGGCTTTGAAGATATTGAGCGAGTGGAAGTTATTCGTGGTCCGCAATCAGCTCACTTTGGCCGCTCAACATTTGGTGGTGCAATAAACTATATTACAAAAGATCCGTCAGGCGAGTTTGGCGGCAAGTTTAATGCTGCCTATAGTCCAAACTTCGGTAGTAGTAATATATCATTTTCAGTACACGGTTCGATAATTGAAGATGTATTGGCCGCAAGCCTAACAGGTTCAGGATTTAAAAACGGTTCTGCTTACACCGCAAATGATGGCGGTACGTTAGGGGAACAAACCACTAACGCCGCGCATTTATCTCTTCTATATACTCCCACCGAAGATTTAAAAGTTAAATTTCGTGCCTCCTATGTTGAAGATGAAGATACCGCCCCCGCCGCGACAGCTATTCAATTTAGTGAATTTAGCAACTGTGAAGCCGGCACGCCTGTAACTGTTCTAAACGGAGACGGTGTTGCCACTGAAACTACTTTAGGTGGAAACTTGTGGTGTGGTGCTTTACCTGAGATTTCTGACGGTGTAGTTGTTTCTCGTAACACCACCTTTCCGATATTCGAAGATGGTGGCGCTTTTTTACCAGAGGTAGACGTTCGAGACTTAATGGTAGGGAATAGTCGTGGTGTACAAGACATCGAAGATGCCCCTTACCTAGACCATTTTGGACTACGTCGCCAAATGACAAGACTTGCGGCAAGCTTCGAATATGTCATTAATGACGAATTTGATCTAGATGGTAATATTTCTTATAACGATCAAGATTTAATGGGTATTCGAGACGGTGACAATTCTGACGGAGAATCAGTGTATGTTGGTACACCATCATTCTTTGAAGACTTTTCAAGTGAAATACGCTTAAGTTACGATGCTGGCGGCAAGATTAGAGCCTTGTTGGGTGTTAATTATTATAAACAAGAAATCCACGCCGCTTTTTCAAATGGTGTAGAAGCAACCAATTCAATTCTGTTCGATACTGCAGCAACGCCATTTGAGGTACGAATAGTTGGTGCACAAAACTCAACTCCTAACGATGATGAAATAAAGACCCTAGGTATTTTTGGTTCGTTGGATTACTACTTTACAGAAAACTTAGGTTTAACCCTTGAAGGACGTTGGCAGAACGATGAAGTCACTCGCTTCGGTGGCACATTTGGCGAACCAATAGCAACCGGAAAACTAGAATCCAAAGAATTCCTGCCTCGCGCAATTTTAAAGTGGAATCCTACGGATACTATGATGACCTATGCAAGTTATTCAAAAGGTACTTTACCGGGTCAATTCAACAGTTCATTTGTAGCCTTAGATCCTGAAGATAAAGCCATAGTGCAAGCTGAAAATCCTGGTTTACAAGACGAGGTACCACCTGAATATCTAGATAGTTACGAAATTGGGGTCAAACAAGCGTTAATGGATGGCAAACTAAGCTATTCAACCGCTCTGTATTCGATGACCTGGGAAAACATGAAATCAAGTATCTCATTTTTGCCTCCTGGCGCTACTGGCTTTCAAAGTGGATTTGTATCTGGCGAATCAAAAATTAAAGGGGTGGAGTTTGAAGGTGGCTATGTAGTCAGCAACAACCTAGATATCTCGCTAACAGCGAACTATACCGATGCTAAGTATGAAGACTATTCACTAACCGGTCTTACACCTTTATTTAATTTAACCACAGCAGATGGATTTAAAGTGGATGGTAATACCCTTCCTCGCTTTCCAAAATGGAGTGGTAGCCTATCTGGTACTTATACCAATACTTTAGAGTTAGCAACAGACTGGGATTGGTATACACGTGTAGATATTTTATATAACGGTAAAACTTATACTGATTCTTATAACCTAACCTGGGTTGACGCATATCAAAAAGTAAACCTAAAAGTTGGTTTCACACGTGATGATCTTTCAATTGAGCTATATGCCGATAATTTACTCGACGAAGATGGTTGGGTAACAGGTGCAGGTTTAGCATTCTTCGGTGAAGTACCGGTTAAAATTTCCACATTAAACACCCTACGAGCTGTACACGTTTCTGCTATGCAGCCTAGAGAACTCGGCGTTAGGTTATCACTAGCGTTTTAAACATTAACTTTGAATGAGGCTAAACAATGTTCAAAAACTCTAAATCAGAGAGTAAAATGAAGTTAAATAGACGTGAGTTTATGGCCGGTGTCGGTATGGCTACCGCCCTACCATTAGTTGGATGTGCTGCTAGCTCTGCTAGCAGCGCGGACAACGCAAAAAGCAGTTCATTTACTGATGACTTTATTGTTGCTCCACCGCTATCAGGCCCTCGCATCAATATGAGCAAAGCCTATGAAGTGATGGATCTGCTTAAGATTGATGCACTTGTACTTGGGCAAGGCGTCAACTTTTATTATTCAACAGGTCATTGGCCAATTACATTAACAATGGGACATGGCCCGAATTCATTTTCGATTATTACTCGCCAACAGAATATCCCAAATGGTTTAGTATTGCCTTCGTTTACATACTACTACCAATTGGCTGATGTCATTGCATCTAATGATTTCGCCACTTATATGTATAGTGGTCACAGAGGACTAAGTGACGAAGCTAATTCTGCTGAGCAAACACCTTCTTTAATGATATTTAACGATATGCATCTGACGAGTTTAGATAAAATTGAAGCTAATAGAGCCGATAGAACTCGACAGACGGCAAATAAATATGGTGCATACGTTGGTGCAAAAGCGGCCATCAGTAAAGCGTTAAGTGACCTTGGATTGAGTAATGCTAGAGTTGCAACCGATAATAGTATGGCCCAGCAGTTGATTAATTCTGCACTACCAAATGTTGATGTTGTAGATGCAGATGATGCGTTACGCCGTATTCGCCCTTATAAATCGGATATTGAAATTGAATTGATGCGTCGCGCAGCCCCCGCTAACGCAGAGGCAGCCATTGCAGCCGTTAAGTCAATTCGCTCTGGCGCGACTTATCGTGATTTAAGACGTATTTATTATGCGGAAGCAGCTAAACGCGGCAACACTGGTGTTTTTATGGTGGTGGATCGAATCAGTGCAGATATGTTTGATGCACCGTTTCGTGATGGACAGTCGTTTTTAATCGATGCAGTGAGTCATGCTGATGGTTACCATGGCGATTATGGCCGCACTGTATTTATTGGCGAACCGGAAAAAGAGCTGGCGAAAATCACTCAAACGATTGGTAAAGTGTGGGATGAAGTCCGTCATGCAATGAAACCTGGGATGAAGTTTTCGGATATCACAAAACTAGGTCAATCAACCCTCAAAAAAATGGGCGGAAATTATGCTGTGTCGTTTTCTCCTCACAGCGTAGGTCTTTATCACACTGATCATGTTGGGAAAAATCCTGATTTTCAACGTGAAGATTTAGTGTTGGAAAAAGGCATGATTTTAAGTGTCGATTGTCCATTACTAGAATCAGGGATTGGCGGATCAGCACATTTAGAAGATCTAACGCTGATTACTGCCGATGGGAGTGAAGCGATCAATGATGTAGGCGATCAAACCATCATTATTTGATCTATTTCACTACTCTAAATCTGCTATTCTAAATGCCTCTTTTGAGGCATTTTTTTTGAGCGTTAACTTGGCTTATTGATTGGCTTTCTTGATAGCTTTGGCTCGAGCGTATTTGTTAAACAATACTCTTTGTTCATCCATACTTTCACCTAATTTCAGTTTCACATGACTACTCGAGTGCTGATGATAGTAAACATACTCCATGACAGCGACTAGCCCTCGATAACTTTCAAATATGAGGGGCATTTTTTCTTTTTCTTCTTCATCGCTTGAATCGTTTTCACTTACGCCAAACCAAAAGCGCTGCACAATATTTAATCCATTATACCAATCCCAAGTGAGCTTTTTTCTTGCTTTGTCTGAAAACGTAAAAAACGTCGCTATATCACCTTCTAAAATCACAGGAATATAAGTGAAATTGGTCAAACCGCTTTGGCTCGAAGAGCAAGACTCGAGTAAATTGACTATATATAAGTTGCTTACGCTTGTATTACTGATTTTAATAAAATAGTTTTCTTCTTTGCCAGAGCTCTGATTACTGTTGTCAGATGGAGAATAGACAATTTGGTAGCAATCAATTTGTTTCGCAATCGTTAACGGCGCATCAAAGATCGTTACTCCATCATTCTTCACAATCTCTATGGCTGTTGCACTATCAATATATCGACTATTATTATCGGAGAATTCACTCAGCGCATTTTTAGCTGAAGCGATTAAATAAGCTTTCTTATAATCCCCAAGCAACATTAACTCGTCACCTTTGTCGACAAGTTGCTCAGTGGTGGTAACGGTGTAAGGTGACGCACAAGCGCCTATTAATAAGCAAGTCAGTACCGCGAATATTTGTGCTGATTTCCACATCTCTTTATCCCTATGACGGATGGTTTATAGTTTTTATTGTACGTTCATTGTCGCTTATCATTAAAGATTGAGTCAAACAGTAACGTAAAAGAAAAAGTTGCACTGCACTGAAATAAACAATCGTTGGGGATAAACTGTAAAAACGATTTAAGGAGAACGGACAATGGCTGATGACGGAAGCGCACAATCACAGATAGTTTGGCCAATTTCCAAGTTTTACTTTCAAGTAAAATGGGGGGCTGAAATCATGTTATTTCAAGAAATATCAGGCCTCGATGGTGAAGCACAGGTAATTGAATTTAGCGCTGGTGACAGTAAAACTTTTTCTACTCAGAAAATGCCAGAGATGCAAAAGTTTGGCAATATCACCTTGAAAAAAGGTGTATTCAAGTCGGATACCAGGTTTGGGGATTGGTTTAGTCAAATTAAAATGGATACGATTAAACGCCTTCCCGTTACCATAAGTTTGTTAGACGAAACAGGCACTCCGACTATGGTTTGGACATTGGCAAATGCATGGCCAAGTAAAATCACTGGCACCGAATTAGAATCGGACAACGATGAAATCGCAATCGAATCAATGGAAATTTCACATCAAGGTTTAACCATTACTAATGGTTAAACCTTGAGTTTTATTTTAACGTTCCCTTCCTTTAACTGGGTGCCAGAATAAGCGACATTTGTTTGCTAAAACTACAGTAAAAGTGTTTAATAATTTTCCTATCTCATACACAGGGACGCTATCAGTGAAAACAATGAATGGAATATTATGGTTGCTACTTTTCAGTATCGGCGGCTCTTCAACCGCTTTCGCTGAACGTGTTTATGAAAAACAAAACCCTCCCCGTGAACTTACAGCCGAACAAGCAACAGTTGCAGCGAGTAATTACCAAAAGTATTGTTCTTTGTGCCATGGCGATGATCGGGAAGGCCATAAAAACGATCATGCGCCTTCTCTGCGCAGTAAGAGTTTATTTGAATCCGGTGTTCCTCACTCAATATTACGCCCTATGTCTTATGGTCGCCATGGCACCGCTATGGGTGGCTATTTAGATGAAGTCGGTGGCCCTATGACCTTGGATGAAACCTGGGATTTAACCTATTGGTTGTTTTGGCAGTCAGGGGCACAACGAGTCAAGTTAAGTGAAGAGCCCGTTTATGGTGATATTGCAAAAGGTGAAGCCTTGTATCAACAAAACTGCACCACTTGTCATGGTGAGAATGGTGAAGGAGTGACTGCGCCTGCGCTTTTTAATCCGTCATTTTTAGCCCATAACAAAGACGAATTTATCCGTTATGCCATTGAAAAAGGTCGTGAGGATACGCCTATGCAAGGGTTTTCTGACAGATTATCAGAAACAGATATTGATAATGTCACGGCGTTTATACGCAGTAAAGCCAGTGAAGCCGAAATTAACAAAGTGCCCCTCAAGGCTATTCCGACACCCGACCAATATGTGATTAACCCAGATGGTGAAGATCCTCGTTTGCAACTAGATCAAGGAAAGTATGTCTCCTCAAAAGACTTACATGCTGCCATGCTGGCGAAAAAACGCATGGTGCTGATTGATACGCGAGTCACATCTGTGTGGCAACGGGCTCATTTAGCCGGCTCAGTGCCCTTTCCATACTATACCGACGTGCAAGAACGGGTTGGTGACATGCCAAAGGATGTATTAATTGTGGGATATTGCTCTTGCCCTCGCGCGGCGGCAGAACACGTTATGGATCAATTTAACCAAGCCGGCTACAACAACACGGCGGTATTGTACGAAGGTATATTTGGTTGGATGAATTTAGGTTATCCGGTAGTACGAGCAGAAGGTTTAGAACAGCCTGAAGAAATATCAGCAAGTCATTAACGTGTTATCAAGAGCTTTGTATTCGAGTGCCTAATTTAATAGCACTACCGCCCTGTTAAGTGATATTAACAGGGCTTGATTAATAATCTTTGTATGACGGAATTTTAAGGGATGCATTGGCCACACTGACTTCCAAGAAAAATGATATCAAACCTCCGGTAATCAGTATCATGCCTAAAATAAACATGGAAATAATGGTGGTATCTAAATTAACCACAGTCAGCCCATTTATCAGCAACAAAATAACATCCATACACACAGTTACCGCTGCGGCTGTTAAAAACGTCACCGCCCAATTAGCAAAACGCATTCTACGACGTAGCGCTTTTAATTCATTTCTAGCTTTGTCAGTTATTTTGGATGGGTCAACATCACCAATTCGTTCAAAATAACGAGCCCGATCAATGATTCTGGCTAAACGGCCCGTCATCACATTCATCATTTGCCCCATACCGACGATTAAGAATACAGGCGCTAACGACAATTGAATAAGCTCAACAGCAGATTCATTTAAATTTAATTCCATTACTTTTTCCACAACTCACTTTCAATGGCTCTTATACCAAAACAATAGTGGAAATGTAAAGAACTCTTGACAATGACCGTTAAAAAAATCACTGAGCTTACACATTTTAAAAATTATTAGTCTTATCGGCTATATTTATGTAACGTCTGTTTATAGCTATCCATTTGCGTATAGTCAGCTAAGGCGGAATTGAACTTTTCAACATCTGCCTCAGGCACGCTGGATTGACTGAACATAACGTAAATGTCTCCCGTGGTCACCGTAAAGCCATGTTCAACAATGTAGTTGTCTAACCCTTTTCTACGCAGCATTGACGCTCCGACGAAGCTATCTTCTATGAACCCATCAATATCCATATCCAGTAATCGAGCAATATTGAGTTCCCCCATAATACCGCTTACAAAGTTCTTTGCTGTCGCTTTACTGTCTTGCAAAATAGTTATCTGGGGGCCGTAATAGTAGTCCCCAACCACGCCAATTTTACTGCCATTGGCGATAAATTCGTCTATATCAGCGTAGGCGGCACGTTTTTTATCATCATTGCGAATATACAAGGAAAACTGTTCGGTTCGATAAGGATCACTAAAAAATGCGAATGCTTCTCTGGCGGGGGTTTTAGACGCACCAATAAGTATATCAACATTCCCCATTCGTAAATCTTCTAAAAGTGATACCCAGGTACCTTGCACATAGGAAACTGAGCATCCCATTTCATTTAATACGCCGGATACAATTTGAATGTCGACGCCACTTACTTCACCATCTACATTAACATATTGGTAAGGTTCCCAGACATCAAAGCCCAAACTATATGAGCAAGTGGGAAGTTCACTTGCGATATCAATTAATTGTTCTGTGTCCTTCAAAGGTTGTTCTTCAGATGTTTGACTTGACAACTTTGCCTGTTGTGGACTGCATGCTATTAAGGCAAAAGACAAACTCATTACTAGTAGCATTTTAAGCGTTTTCATAATGGTGTCCTCCATAAATAAATCACCCTAAGTTTAAGCGAGATTTCCAAATTTGCTATTTTCCAACTCCTTTTCCCAACACTTAATCTAAACTATTGATGTAAGTTTCAGTTATTTAATACAAATTTTCTCTGTAACTCTTTTTGTGGATATTCTACTATTCCAATGTGGCACATCAGTTAGGCAAAATTAATGGATAAACAAGTCAGTTCTAGATCAACTAGTCAAAAAGCACTACGAATTAACCTCGATGAAAAAAAGTACGGGACTATTGTTGAAATAGGCGCAGGGCAAGAGGTTGCCAGACAATTTTTCATTGCGGGCGCTGCAGCCGGCACCATAGCAAAAACGATGTCGGCCTATGACATGGTATTTTCAGATGCGATTTATGGTGTGCAGCAAGATGGGCGATACGTGAGTCAAGCACGTGTTCAAGCGATGATGGAGCAAGAGTTTGACTTAGTAGTAGACCGGGTCGGAAATATTCGTTCTAAAAGCTCTCGTTATTTTGCGTATGCAGCGACAGTGGCCGCTAAAAGCTTTGGCCGCAAAAATGAGTGTCATGCGTGGTTAGGGATCCGTATTCAAATGTACCCTGGCGCTGAACCTTCTGATATTAAAGTGCATGTTCGCATGTTTGATGATAATGCAGAAGCCCAGCAACAAGCCCTTGGTGTAATAGGCGTAAACTTAATATACGCGGCATACTTCTATTTTGAAGATCCTAAGATGATTATCGATTCTCTAACCGATAGCATGAAACCCAACCGTGTTGAAATTGACTTTATTGATTTTAAAGGTCCGTATTTCCTTGATGTCGATAATCGAGCTAAAAATTTACACCTTATCCGCAGTTGGAAAACACGTGCGGTTATGTTCAAACCAGATGGCAGTGTCGCCATCCCTGCTGAGCTCCTATACAAAAAAAATATTCTCACCATTCGTGGCTCATTTAGACCTGTTACTAAATTAAATGTAGATATGATTGAGCAAGGGCAGACCTCATTTTATGAGTTAAAGGGGGTCGACAAATCTAATACAGCGGTGATTGCCGAAATATCATTAAATGATATGAAAGGTAATGACGCACAAATGCCCGAAAAAGATATTGTTGCCCGGGTACAGTTACTTAACTCTTTGGGTTATAACGTGATGGTGTCTGACTATACTCGTTATTTCTCGTTACGTGCTTATTTCCGTCAATATACCAAGATGCAAATTGGTATTGTGGTAGGCATGGTCAACATCAAACAGATTTTTGATGAAGCCAGTTATAAAGGGGTTGAAGGCGGCATAATGGAGGGGTTCGGTAAGCTATTTCCAGACAATACCCGCATGTTCATTTACCCTGAGATAGATGAAAATGGTGAACTCAATGACTTCACTTTGGTAAAAGTACCAGAACACTTACGTTTCTTATATCGACATTTATTGGAAAATGGCTTCCTAGCCGGAATTGAATGCAGTGATAGTGCGTTATTTTCAATTTACTCCCGAGACCTATTAAAGCAACTGCCCTCAGGTCGAGGAGAATGGGAAAACGCGGTCCCCGAAAGTGTCGCCGAAGAAATCATCGAAAATAAATTTTTTGGATATCGTGAGCGTTAATTTACCTGTAAATTCCCCCCTAGAAAGGCAGTTTCATGAGGTTACTTCATCACTGCCTTTTTTTACATCTGTGTTTATCTGATTTGGCCACTATTTTGAAGTTGGCAAAATATTGCGCAAGATCAATAAAGGGGATATGTAAAAAAACTAAACTGCAATGACTAAACGATTATTGCGAAAACACTATGAACTCAAAACGCTTTTTCGACCCTCAATTACTTGAAAAGTATAATACCAATGGGCCGCGCTATACTTCTTATCCAACCGCTTTATCCTTTTGTGACTCTTTTTACAATGATGATTTGATCAAAGCAGTAAAAACCTCGCCCAACACTGATTTGTCTCTTTATATCCACATTCCCTTCTGTCACAGCCTTTGTTATTACTGTGGATGTAACAAAGTGGTTACCCGCCACCCAGAAAAAGCAGATGATTATATGTTCCATCTAATAGGCGAAATAACCCAGCGTAAAGCGCTGTTTAAAAAGCATATTGTTCGACAGATTCACTTAGGAGGAGGTACGCCTAGCTTCTTAAGCAAACAGCAGTTATCAAATTTAATGGCCGTACTAAAAAGCCATTTTAATCTCAGTGAAAACATCGAGATTGGCATAGAGATAGACCCCAGAAACTTAACTTTAGATTACATTGACCACCTTGCCAATATCGGTTTTAACCGACTTAGCATTGGCGTTCAAGATATGGATCCTCAGGTACAAAAAGCCATCAATAGAGTGCAATCTACTGAGTTAATCGAACAACTTGTTGAGCGCGCGAACAAATTTGGCTTCAATTCAGTTAATTTGGATCTTATCTATGGCCTCCCCCATCAAACGCCTGAGCGTTTTGCACGCACAGTAGATAAAGTTATTGAGATGGGTGTGCAACGAATTTCCCTGTTTAGCTATGCTCATTTGCCGCAACGCTTCCCAGCACAACGAAAGCTGCGTGATGAATGGCTGCCTAACGCAAATCAAAAGCTAGCATTGATGAAACTGGCAATTGAACGCTTCCTAGATGCTGGATATATCATGATCGGGATGGATCATTTTGCTAAACCCAATGACGAACTGGCTAAGGCACAAAGACAACACAAGTTACACCGCAACTTTCAGGGGTACACCACCCATGCAGATTGCGACTTACTCGGATTTGGCGTTTCTGCAATCAGCAATATTGGCGATTGTTTCAGCCAAAACTATAAGCAGTTAAACGAATACTACCAAGGGTTAAATGAAACCCATAGTGCGGTCCATAAAGGGGTTAAATTAAACCTTGATGACCAAATTAGAGGCTTTGTCATTAGTCAGTTAATGTGTAATTTCAAACTGGACAAAGCACAAGTAGAGAACCTATATGATATCCAGTTTGACCATTACTTCCGACAAAGTTTGCAAGCTTTGCAGCCGTTCGAGCAAGATAATCTGGTTGAAAATAGCCCTAAGCAAATTATAGTCAAAGACAAAGCTCGTTTACTGATCCGTAATATTTGTATGAGCTTTGATGCCTATATTAAAAATCAACAAATAGGCCGCTATTCAAGGGTGATATAGCATTCGCGTTATTGCCGATGAAGCCTAGAGTAAACCGGCCTTTTTAATACTCAAGTAAGTATTCAATACATTCGGGGTGAGGTGAGAAGCGGGTGCATTGATACAAATTACGCCCTTTTGTTTTAACCTTTGTACATTGCGATCTATGGACTTTTTAATTTTATGGGCTGACGCGTATACAATAGCGTCGTCAAAGGTTTCCACTGGCTGGTCATCAATATTTTTGTAGATAGGCTCTTCGATACTGATCACCGCGACTAAATGTTTGCCTTTGAGTAACTCGATTGCTTTGAGCAAATCATCAAAATCTTCATCACGCAAACAAGTAACTAATAAGATCAACGCTCTTTTGGGCTGTTTAACTAGTAATTCTTGGGCTGCACTCAAATAATCACTGGCGATTTTTTGAGGGTATAGATCATAGAAGTGTTGCATGACTTTACTGACATTTTGTGCGCCACGGACATGGCTTAACCATCGAGATTCACTACCAAAACTTTGCAAACTCAGGTTGTCACCATTTTTCAATGCCGTATAAGACAACATGATCAGAGAATTGAGGGCATGATCAAAATAACTCAGATCGTCGTCCTGCACACGCATACGTCGACCTGAGTCGAGCATTATAATGACGTGCTGATTTTTCTCTTCCTGGTATTCCCGTGAAATCAGTTTGTTAAACCGACTCGTAGCACGCCAGTCAATTTGTTTGATGCTTTCCCCTTCCCGATAATCACGCAGTTGTAGGAAATCCATACCACTTCCACGTTTATTAAACTTTTTTAGCCCTGCTTGGGTAAGGTTCACACTGCCTTGTAAACCCGCCAAATCAGAGATGGCAGTAAAATTCGGAAATACTTTATGTTCGCTAACATGCTCAATCCAATACACACAATCCCAAAACCCAAGCCTCGATTCAACTTTAATCTCAGTGGCGCTAATTTGTGCAGGGCCTCTTCTGCTAGGTGTGATCTGATAAGCAAACTCGGCGATTTGTCCTGGCTCTAAGTGGCAACGGTGAAAATTATTCGAACAATGCCAATGCTCAGGAACAATTTCACTACATTGCAGATTCAAATTTCGATACCCGCGGTTGGCCATCGCAATGCTCACGTTCTGCTGCACGTGCACCGACAAATTGTTAGGGACTTCTCGTTTCACCGCAACCTGGGGAGGATAACGACTGATAATTAAATCGTACCCCGCCAGTGCAATTGTCACGAATGCCAAGGCCATGGGTATACCAGCAAAGAACCCTAAGCCATTAAAATAAATGACAATAGGCAACACTAACCCTATCACGGACAAGGTAGCGACCCATTTGAGTAATCGCTTTGAAGGAGCTAACCGTATTCGTTTCATTGCCTTGGAGAAGCCGCCTGCTGAATAATTTCCGACAGCACTTGTTCCGCTGAAGAGCCCGATATTTCGCGTTCCGCAGAGAGGATGATTCGATGCCGTAAAACCGGTAACAACATGGCTTTAATGTGATCGGGCGTGACAAAACCTTGACCTTCACACAACGCCTTCACCTTAGCAGCCTGCACTAACGCAATGCTCGCGCGAATTCCGGCACCGTGCACTATCCCATCCCACTCGCGAGTGGCGCGCACTAATCCCACCGCATAATCTACGACTTTGTCGTCAATCAAAACTCGACTAACCAATGCTTTTAGGCCTAAGGCATCCTCTTTGCTCAACACGCTTTGAATTGAGGCATTAACCACACCGGTTTGGTTTTCGGTATTGAGTTTGGTTAAGGTAATTTCATCTTGATGTTCAGGATAGCTAACCAGAACTTTCAGCATGAAGCGATCCAGTTCAGCTTCCGGTAACGGATAAGTGCCTTCATTGTCGATGGGGTTTTGAGTCGCCAGCACCATAAAAGGCGTTTCTAAGGGCATGCTCTGACCATCAATGGTTATTTGGTATTCTTGCATCACTTCCAATAAGGCTGCCTGAGTTTTCGCCGGTGCACGGTTAATCTCATCTGCGAGCAGTAAGTGGGTGAATGCGGGTCCTTTACGAAGTGCAAACTTACCTGTGGCCATGTCTAACATTGAATGACCAGTCACATCTGCAGGCATCAAATCAGGGGTAAATTGCACCCGTTTATAATCAAGGTCGATGCTCTTTGCCAACGCTCTTATCAACAAGGTTTTACCTAAACCCGGCACACCTTCAAGTAACACGTGTCCGCCAGCTAAAAATGCAATAATAACTTGTTCTACCACATCATTTTGACCAATCAGAAGCCGCTGTACATTGTTTTTCAACGCATCAATTTGCCCATAGGCTTGATTCAGCGTTTGCTGATCAATGAGCGATTCAGTTTGGCCATCAACAATCGTTTCTTCGGCGGTGATATCTGGTGATGGATTGGATTCTAATTCAGCGTCATTCATAACATTTTCCTGAGAGTCTGTAGACTCGCTATTCTTTGGGTAAATTGCATTTCATTCATTTGCGTTTGGCTAAACATAAGGGCATCGATAATCTCTGTTGACCATCCGCTTAACCCAGACAACTGTTCAAGCAATTGTTGTCTTTCAGCACTTTTGGTTGAAGGCCGTTTTTTATGTAAAGCCACAATAATTGAGTGGCGAATTTCTTCGACTAATAGGTTCTGTCGCTTATGCCGCCAATAAAATTCGCCAGCGGCTTTAATATGCATGGAAAATGGCGTGTTGTTATCTTCATGAGTCCGAAAAATGGGTCCAAATCGCATAGACCAATGCCACATACTCAAGGCAAGTAATACCGCAGAAAACCAAATAAAATAAGGAGCAAAGTCATATAGCAAGCTGAACCAATGGGGTAATTCACGGCTTGAAAATAAGTACACTTTGGATGAATTACCCGCCAATTGAGCTAACAACTCCACATTATCTTCATTGGCAATTTGATAGTTATTCCAAATATACACCTCAGTTAACAGGGTAATAAGGCCATCGCCCATTTCCATCTGCGCAAATGTTGGGCCGTTTAAATCCCCTGCGGTATAAAATATATTGGGATCTTCTGGCAATACCAATCGATAACGACGTTCAAGATTGACCATTAACGGTTGCTCTTGGGGGTTAATTATCTCAGTTGGCATAAACTCATTTTGGCTGTCTTCAGGCAACCAACTTACAGCCAGGTTGAGTCTTTGAATAAGCTCGTTGGCTCGAAACACATCTGCATCCTGACTCGCGTTGAGGGCCATAACTAAATGGCCACCAGCGTTTACCCAGTCAATTAATTGATTGGCGAGATTGTTAGACAAGGCTATTTCACCTTCAGATAACACAATAGTGTCTTCACCGTCGGGGAAAATAGCGGCCTCACTGCTGGCATACAATAACCGATAATCTTCGAGCAATTGCACTTGGGTGCCTTCTTGTTCAAGGAACAATTTAGCCGCTAAAAATGGTTGTTTGCGTGCCTCTTCATTAAAGCCAATATCCGTGACTTTTTGGTAAGATTCGATTCCAGTGTATAAAAACCCTCCGGCAATCAATATGATCAGTACCGATAAAATCCTTACTGTCCAAGTTTGTTTGTTCTGTACTGGCTGCAAATTGACATTGTTCATGGGCTAACCTCAGATTCTGCAAACAAGGTTTTCCACTGGGCACATAACCATTGCATGGTGGGTTTTTCAGGCCACTCATGTGCCCAGGCTAGATGCACCCACGTATCTACAAGTCGCTGCATAAACTCACTACGCTCACCAACAACAGAGGCTTTAATCACCTCAAGACATTCCCGTTCGGTCATCGATTTTGTTAAAGGTAATGCCTGTTTTTTACTGATTTCCAACAAACTGGTGATTAACATCAACGACATCAATTTGCGATAAGCCTGAGCGTCAAACAAGAGATCAATTTCTGATGCTACATCATCGGGTAAGGTATCTCCCTGATAAGCTTGACTAAATAAAGGCATATCTAATTCTTCTACTGCGGGCTGTTTGGAAGCTTGATTGAAAAACCCTTTAATATTGTCTTTGCTCAGGTAAACCAATAATAACAGTGCAATTCCAAATACTAACCACATTAACACTTCAGAAAAGTTCGCAAAGAATAACAATGCAGCAGTCAACCAAGGGGGTAAATTACTGTCGGATTTTTCTTCCTCTTCTTCATCATCATCTGAGCCCCACCCTACCCAACGGTAGGCAGTTTCGGTTTTTTGCCCATTAAAAGGCGGCGCATCAAGTATGGCTCGTATCTTAACTTCACTTTCAAATTCAATATTCTGCTGGTTTGCAGGATCGGTATCGTTGAGCTCTGATGTTTTCTCGTTGTCAAACTGCGGTACTTCGATTTTCTGTGCGTCATCTTCCGCCCAGGTTTCCGACACCGGTGAAACACATAATACTAAGGCAAAGAGACAACTTAAGGTGGCTCCCATTGAAGGTTTAACCACTTTCTTCAGAGCCCGTTTAAAACCAATTTCAATATCCCAACCTTCCAAAATAACTCTGCGATTTAAATAAGCGGCAAAACTACCTGCAATATAAATGGGCCCCATAATCAAATACGCAAAGTAAGTAAATATGTTAAAGGTTAGCTCTACCCCCCAGGCATCACTCGAGATAGCTTGCCAATAGTCAAAATTAACGCCAGCAGGTACAACGTAACTAATCAGCGCCACTAAACCGAAAATAATCACCAACTCCCATCCCATGCAGATCAAAGTCCACCAACCGGTATTATCATCTGTGGTGCGGTGCAATATAGATAAGCGACGGCTTCGCGCCACGCCCTCCAATCCTTCTAGTTGTTGAATGGCTAAATCAAACCCTCGAGTGGGAGACAAACGCCGCCATGTAATACTGGCAAACCATTGGTTTTTCAATAATTTAGGCCAAGCTTTTATGGCATCTTTTGCGGTGACTGTCTCGCCAAATACTTGGCGACTCAATATATGCAGCAAACCTCTTTCGTAGAGCGGCTTTAACCACCAAAAAGCCACTACACCCCAAACAATATCAATGGCGCAAGCCAACACAAAAACAGGTAAGGTAACGACTAGCCAAAAACTGACTAATGATGAATACCAACGTAACGCCATGCGACAGCCTAAATCGAAGGCTCGCCAACTGTTGCGAGGGCGAATTTCTAGGGTCAAGTTATCAATATTCACGGTACTTTCTCGTGCTTACGAGGGGTTCGAGGAAAAACATAGAGTAACACCCATATCCAACAAGCCGCTCCCACCGTGTATTTCACCGCATTGGGCAACAGAGTACTACTTGACCAAAATGCTTCAATAAATGCAGCTACCACCAACATTAGAAAAGCACCAAAAATGATCGGAAAGGTTATTTTCCCCGCGCGTTTAAGCGCCGCGCTGCGTGACAATTGGCCAGGACGAATAATATGCATACCGATTACGCCACCCGCAGCTGCAGACAGCACTATGGCCGTTAATTCAAAGGAACCATGGGTGATCACAAATGAGAAAAAAGTACTTGAGAAACCTACATTCACAATGTGTGCGCTCACGGCACCAAAAAATATTGCGTTGAATAATAAGTAATAAAGGGTTCCAAAACCCAATAAAAAGCCCCCAACAAAACACTGAAACGCGATGGAAATATTATTTTTTATATAAAAGCCGAACATTAAAAAGTCGCTATCAGAGTCCCTTTCGTTTCGATAATTTCCCGTGTTTTCATCAATTCTTGAGGCGGGATCGTACATCTGCTCTAACTGGGTTACCTGAGCATTTGGCATCACATTACGCACAAAATCCGGTTCGATCATAGTGGCGGTAAAGGTAATTAACGCCAAACCGTAGAATAATATATGAGCCCAAATCACATAGGGTCGAATTAGCAATAGTTGGGCGGGAAAATCATACTTTATAAATTGCCAAAAAGGTGCCCAAACTCGGTTGCTGGGTTTATATAAACACTGTTGACCTTGCAGGAGAAGATCATTTAAGCGAGAAATTAAAGCCGGGCTGTAAAGACGACTTTTTGCCACCGCCAAATCATGGGTGAGTTGCCTAAATGCATGGGGCAGATCAATATCGTATTCATGCAGTTTATTAGGATCTTTTACTGCTTCGGCAAATTCCGTCCATTGTTGTTGACGTAATTGTATAAAGTCATGTTGCTTCATGCTTTCCCCACCAAACTAGCAGCGATGGATTTAAGTTGACTGACAGCGTCAGGCCCTTGCAAATTGAGAATAGGAGATAAAATGTTGGCTAGTTCTTGCTGCCGCTGGGCGCTTAAGGTTTTGCTACGTTCGGCAAATGCAATAATGGATTTCTGCATATCAGCATCAAAGGTCAGTTCTATATGTTTTTGTTTTTCGAAACTAAAGTAACTCATTCGCTGAGGGGCTTCTTGATATATCACCATAGTCCCGCCAATATAATCCCCTACCCGTTTATTGCGTTTAGAGAGCAGTAAACATATGCCCCCCAACAAATAAAAAGAGGGCAGAAAATCTGCGGCTCTGAATAGATTTCGCAGCAGTGAGCCAGCAAAATTCACTGGTAAACCATTGTCATATACCACCGTTAATCCAAAAGATTTCTTACCTGGAGTTTGTCCTTTTGTCACCTCAAATATTACGGGGTAAAACCATTCAACTAAGAACATCACGATAAGCATTATTCCCATTCCAAAGTTACCCGCAAACGCTAACGGAATGATGGCTGCAAGAATAATGACAATACGAATAAGCAGATCATAAACAAAGGCTAAAGTGCGCACCCCAAGGCCCGCTGGCGTGAGTTGGATATCAATACCTTCTGGGGTTTCTAAATTAATTTGATTATCTATTTTCAACACTTGAACTCTTGTTTACAGCCAAAGAAAAGTCATAAAAACACTCATGAATAGACTCCCCCAGTAAAGTACTCCCGGCAAAATCAGCAACCCATTAAACCAACTTAGTCTGTTATTTTGCTCTGCTTGTGGGTCGTCACAAACTAGATTGATGCGCTTCTGAATATATAAAATAGGCAGCAATTGTAAGCCAAGGGTGACCATAAAAAGCAATACAAAGGGTGCGAGTTGATCAGTGGTAGGCTCCCACTGATTGGTTACCACAGACACGACAATGGATATCACATAAAGAGTAGCCATCAAACCTGAAGCTTTGTCTGGGAGATGTTTTGACTGTAAGGCATCATTGACTTGGGTAAACAGTGAATGAATAAAAAACAGATTAAAAATAGCACGCAATATGGGGATACACGAAAAATCACTGTTATCTCTGTATAATTTCCAATTGCGATAAAACCAAAATAAAAGGTAAAGATTAAGGGTACAAAAGGACAAAATAACTAATTTACTGCGAGACACCACGTAAAAGGCATTATTCTCAATCAAGTTATGCAAGCTTGCGCTAGCTAGCTCCGCTTTGGGGGCGGTATACGGGCTCTCATCTTTAATATTAGTTAACGACATGAACTTCCTTGTACTAACGGCATTACAAACTGAGCACAGGCTCGCCTTCCATTGAGTATGCCATAAACATCTTGCAAATCCAGTAATTTAAAACGGCTAACCTAGCCTTAAGTTAAGCGAACATATTGGGTAAAACACTTGTACAATTGGGTACCACTTAACACTGACGCAGAAGGAAAGTGCAATATTGGAATCAAGTCACATGGCGCACAAATGGTTTCAGTTCCCCGTTCATTTTCTAATTCGTCCACATTCAGTACTTTAGCCAAAGGTTGCCCTTTCTTTACTTCCAATCCAGGTTTAGCTAAATACTCCACCATTCCCCCCTGGTGAGTATATAAGATTTTGTAATTGTTCAAGGTAACTGCCACTCGTTGCATGTTTTTGGGTGTGTATTGCGCATCCACCAAACACCCTTTGGCATTCAAATAAGACAGAATACTTTGTGCATCATACAGACCCTCGTCAAAACTAATGACTTCTTGAGATCCCATCTCTAAGGTAAATGCCTCAACGTCAAACTGAATTGGGCTGGTTCTTTTTTCAGTTAATAAATCTTGTAAGCTCCACCAATGGCAAAAGGTTGCTTCATCCAGGGCACCAGCAAATTTATTGGGAATGAGAATGACATGTGGAATATTAAACAAGGCGGCAGAAGCCTTAGCATACTCTGGCACATAAATATGCCTTGTGGAGACAGGACCATTGTGCAAATCAATTACAATATCGGCATCAAAGGCAAGTTGTTGTAACTTCAAATTGAGTTGTTGGGCCAATCCTAATCCCCAAGTATCCGTCAACTTTTCATCAATTTTCTGTTTAATCGCCTGACGAAAACGAGATTTAATGGACCCTATGGATTCGCCTTCATCAACAGTATCAACAAACTCAGTAACCAAGTCTTGATCATAATAATACCCTCTGTTCCAATTTGTACCATTAATGGGATCAAATCGCCCTAAAGTATATTCCCCCGCTTTAATATTTGTTCCAACAGGATTACAGTTAGGCACTAGGGTAATCTCACCACAAATATCGAGGCTTTTAAGGGTTTGGATTAAATGATAGATCACGACATTACCCTGAACTTCAGCGCCATGAATTGAGCTTTGCACATATACTTTAGGGCCAGGTTGATTACCCTTAAAACGATACAAGGGCACATTCATATTCCTACCCGAGGCATTTTGAGCAACAACAAGATATTCTTTGGAAAACTGATTCATTTACAGACTCAAACTATCTATACAACATTTATGATTACGGTAAATGAATCACAACAGTTGTACAAATTAATATGTGTTTTTGTGAGATCCGTTTTTGTTTAAAACAGGTATTTATTCATTATATTTTTGATTAACCATAAGGATTTTAGCTTTGAGTAACCCTGTTACCATAATGTGGTTTCGTCAAGACCTTCGCCTGCGCGACAACCCGGCACTGCGCGAGGCCTGTAACAATGGCGATGTTATTCCTGTTTATATTTATGACGATTGCAATGCCGAAAGTTTCAGTCCAGGCGCTGCCAGTAAATGGTGGCTACATCATTCATTGCACAGCCTTAATAAGTCGTTGAATGGAAAATTACACATAGCTCGCGGCAATCCCATTGATGCATTGCAAAAAATGATTGCGCAAACCGGGGCTCACCAAGTGGTATGGAATCGCTGTTACGAACCTTGGCAAATTCATCGTGATAAAGCGATTAAACAGCAATTGAAAGAGCAAGAGGTTGAAGTTAACAGCTTTAACGGATCCTTATTGTGGGAGCCATGGACGATAATGAATCAAAGTGGTACGCCTTATAAAGTTTTTACCCCTTTCTACCGCAAAGGGTGTTTAAAAGCCCCCTCTCCTCGTTCAGTTGAAGCTTCACCCAAGCAGCCTAATTTTATGTATCAAAAAAACCTTGATGCAGGCATAGATAGCCTTGAATTGTTGCCTAAAATTAGCTGGTATAAACAGATGCAACAACAGTGGCAACCAGGCGAGGAAGGAGCTGGCGTTGCATTAAGTGAGTTTTTACATGATCCTGTAAATGATTATAAACAAGCCCGCGATGTGCCTAGCCTGAGTGGCACTTCGCACCTGTCACCGCATTTACATTTTGGTGAAATTTCCCCTAACCAAGTTTGGTATGCCACCTTGCATAAGTTTAACGGCAGTATGGATAACGCCGATATGGATTGCTTTTTAAGTGAAATAGGTTGGCGTGAATTTAGTTATTATTTGCTGTATCACTTCCCTACTTTACCCAGTGAAAACTACAACGCTAAATTTAACCAATACCAGTGGCGTGGCCGCAACAATGACTTGGAAGCGTGGCAACAAGGTCAGACGGGCGTGCCCATTGTGGATGCGGGCATGCGCGAGCTTTGGCAAACGGGTTACATGCATAATCGAGTGCGTATGATAGTTGGCTCCTATTTAGTCAAAAACTTGCGAACACACTGGCATCATGGCGAAAGTTGGTTTTGGGACTGTTTATTAGATGCGGATCTAGCGGCAAATAGTGCGAGTTGGCAATGGGTAGCCGGTTCTGGTGCTGATGCCTCACCTTTTTTCAGAATATTTAACCCTGTGACCCAAGGCGAAAAATTCGATACTCAAGGGGATTACGTCCGTCATTATTGCCCTGAATTGAAACATCTTCCCAATAAATATATCCACAAACCTTGGGATGCGCCTCAGGATGTATTACGTGAAGCGGGGATCTGTCTTGGAAAAGACTACCCTCATCCTTTAGTGGATTTAAAAGCGTCCCGCCAACAAGCTTTAGATGCCTATGAAGCTGTTAAAAACGCCTAAATGACAGGATTAAATTAACGCCATGGCTAACACCTTAAGACTCATTCTCGCAGATCAGCTAAGTATGTCATTAGCCAGCTTACAAGACTGCGACAAAAACAACGATTTGATTCTACTGGCGGAAGTGAAAGCGGAGGCCAATTACGTAAAACATCATAAAAAGAAAATCGCGTTTTTGTTTTCTGCTATGCGTCATTTTGCTGAAGCACTAACCAATTCAGGTTATCAAGTTCGCTACATCAAATATGATGATCCTGACAACCAAGGCAGCTTATTCAAAGAAGTGGCACGAGCTACTCAAAACGCAAACATTGAACAAATCGCGCTGACTTTTCCAGGCGAATATCGTGTTTTGGAAGATTTTAAGAGTTGGCAACAAAAGTTAGATATTCCCGTCACAATCATGGACGATGACCGATTTTTAAGTCATATCGATGATTTTGCCAAGTGGGCAAAAGACAAAAAACAGCTGCGAATGGAGTTTTTTTATAGGCAAATGCGGCAAACAACTATGACGTTAATGGAGGCCGATCAACCCAGCGGGGGAAAATGGAATTACGATAGCGCTAACCGCAATGCCATGGATAAAGATGTTGAAATTCCTACTCATACCCAATTTAAACCCGACCAAATCACCGAAGACGTATTACAACTAGTGGAAACTGAATTTGCAGACCATTTTGGCAATTTGCAGAATTTTCATTTTGCCACCACGCGTAAACAGGCTCTGGGGGTTTTACAGGACTTTGTAACAGAAAGACTGGTCAACTTTGGCCAATACCAAGATGCCATGGTGCAAGTTAAACCCTGGTTATTCCACTCGCATATCAGTTTTTATTTAAATTGCGGCTTGCTGCTACCAAGAGAAGTTATCGAACTTGCAGAGAATGCCTATCATAATGGCGATGCGCCGCTGAATTCTGTTGAGGGATTTATTCGTCAAGTGCTTGGTTGGCGTGAGTATGTAAGAGGAATTTACTGGCTGAAAATGCCCGATTACAAAAAACAAAATGCCCTTCATGCCCAGCGTACGTTACCAGAGTTTTTCTGGAGTGCAGAAACGGATATGAACTGTTTGCAACAATGTATCAGTGAAACACGCGATAATGCCTATGCTCATCATATACAGCGACTGATGATTCTAGGAAACTTTTTGTTATTGTCTGGCGTGCATCCTGACGATGTCAATGAGTGGTATTTAATTGTCTATGCCGATGCCTATGAATGGGTGGAAATGCCCAATGTAAGCGGCATGATTTTATACGCTGATGGCGGACAGCTCGCCAGTAAACCCTATGCAGCCAGTGGTAGCTATATCAATAAAATGTCGAATTACTGCCAGCATTGCCATTACAACGTTAAACAGAAAAACGGTCCTCAGGCCTGCCCCTTCAATTATCTTTATTGGGATTTTCTAGATCGTAACCGCGAAAAACTTGCCACAAACCCAAGGTTAGGCATGCCATACGCCACGTTGAATAAGATGAAAGACGATAAATTAAGGCATATTCGCCAAGACAGCGAAATATTTTTTAAGGCGTTAGATAATAACGAACGCGTGTAGGCGGTGGCTTTAGCCCCGAGGATTGTTTTCTTTCCTCCATGTCACCCCCATGGCCTAAAGACCATGCTACAGGGTGATTGATTCATCCATGGGGTGATTCTGTTGTAGACGGGTGCTTTAGCCCCGAGGATTGTTTTCTTTCCTCCATGTCATTCCATGGCCTAAAGACCATGCTACAGGGTGATTGATTCATCCATGGGGTGATTCTGTTGTAGGCGGGTGCTTTAGCCCCGCACCATTCATTGCCGTGAAAAATCCATGGCCTGTAGTCGGCGGCTTTAGCCCCGAGGATTGTTTTCATTCCTCCATGTCCCCCCCCCATGGCCTAAAGACCATGCTACAGTGATTAACGTTTTTTGTTGGATTTGCCTGCCGCTTTGTTGTGGGGCTGATTATCACTGAATCGTGTCAAACCTTGCTGGGCCTTAGGGTTTCCTTTACCTTTGCCTTTAGCATAAGCCTTATTTCGAGACCGTTTTGCATAGGCATTGTGGGCCTTGCCACTTAACTCTTCTTTGCTTTCTGCTGGCACCAGATGTTTAGCACCACTGCCAATTAAATGAGCTTTACCCATTTCTTTTAACGCTTTGCGGATCACCAGCCAGTTGGCTGGATCGTGATAACGTAAAAAGGCACGATGCAGGCGACGATGTATCTCACCTTTTGGCACAGTAACTTGTTCACTTTTGTGATTGACCTTATGTATGGGATTTTTGCCCGTATGATACATAGTTGTTGCGTTGGCCATGGGCGAAGGATAGAAATTTTGCACCTGATCTAGCTTAAAATTATGCTCTTTTAACCACATAGCTAAACTCACCATATCCATATCTTCGGTACCCGGGTGGGCAGAGATAAAATACGGAATGAGATACTGAATTTTGCCCGCTTCCTTGGTGTATTTGTCGAACATTTCTTTAAAGCGCTCGTAAGTTCCCATACCAGGCTTCATCATCTTGTCCAATGGCGCTTTTTCAGTATGCTCAGGAGCAATTTTTAAGTAGCCTCCCACATGATGAGTCACTAACTCCTTGACGTAGTTTGGATCTTCAATGGCCAAGTCATAACGCACACCAGAGGCAATTAACACTTTCTTAACCCCTTCCACTTTGCGCGCTTTTTTATATAACTCAACAGTAGGTGTTTGGTCGGTGTCTAAATGCCCACATATATCTGGCCACACACAAGAAAGGCGACGACACGTTTGTTCCGCTTTGGCGCTTTTGCAACGCAATTTATACATATTGGCAGTAGGACCGCCTAAATCGGAGATCACCCCAGTAAAACCTGGAACTTTGTCGCGAATTTGCTCAATTTCACGAATTATTGATTCTTCAGATCGACTTTGAATAACCCGACCTTCATGTTCAGTAATAGAACAAAATGTACAACCACCAAAACAACCACGCATGATATTCACCGAGGTTTTAATCATGTCGTAGGCTGGAATTTTGGCTTTGCCGTAGCTTGGGTGGGGAACACGAGCATAAGGTAAATCAAATACCGCATCCATCTCTTCGGTTTCTAATGGAAAAGCAGGCGGGTTAATCCAAATAATACGATCGCCATGCCGCTGAGCCAGTGCGCGGGCACAACCTGGGTTGGTCTCTTGATGTAAAATCCGCGATGTATGGGCATAGTGTGTTTTTTCAGCTCGCACCACATCATACGGGGGGAGCATAACGTAAGTCTTTTCCCACGGCTTTCTGCGCTGAGTTTTAGAAGTAAATGGCTGAACGACTACAGGTTTGGCTTTTTGTGCGTCATCAATAACTTTATTTTGCTCATCTTCAGCCACCGCGCATTTATCTTCAATGTACTCATAAGGGCTGGGAATAGGATCAATTTTTCCAATCACATCAACATGTGTAGAATCAACCCCTTGCCATTCAGGTAACGGCTCTTTACGGATCACCGCAGTACCACGAATATCCTGCATATCAGCAATGGTCTCTCCCGCGGCAAATCGATGGGCCATTTCTAACAACGGGCGTTCAGCATTACCAAACATCAACATATCTGCTTTTGAATCGAACAATACGGAACGTTTTACTTTATCTGACCAATAGTCGTAGTGGGCGATGCGTCTTAAACTAGCTTCAATTCCGCCAATTACCACTGGTTTTTTGTAAGCTTCTTTACAGCGTTGTGTGTAAACTGTCACTGCTCTGTCTGGTCGCTTTCCCCCTTCATTGTTTGGGGTATACGCGTCGTCATGGCGTAATTTACGATCAGCCGTATAACGATTGATCATCGAGTCCATATTGCCTGCGGTAACCCCAAAAAATAAGTTAGGCTCACCTAGTTGCATGAAGTCTTTTTTGCTGGTCCAGTCTGGTTGAGAAATGATCCCAACCCTAAAACCTTGAGATTCGAGAACACGGCCTATTACGGCCATGCCGAAACTCGGATGATCCACGTAGGCATCCCCGGTCACAATAATTATGTCACAGCTATCCCAGCCTAACTGATCCATTTCCTTTCTAGACATAGGTAGAAACGGGGCAGGACCAAAACATTCGGCCCAATATTTAGGATAGGAAAATAGCCCTCTTTCAGCTTTCATTCGCTGAACAGGCTGTCGCATAACAGTCATGTATTGTACCAAGAAGTTAAGGGTTCAAAATTTTGCGGAGTATACCAGAAAAGCCTTTCAACAAGAACATTATCACCGAATAGAGATTCACAGTGATAATACAAAGTGTCAACTTAACTGCTCACGCTTTGTACACTCTCGTCTTTAGAATGCTCTTCTGACAACCCGTACAATTTAACACCTCCCTTCAACACTCCCTAGCTGTCATCTCCCTGGCTCTTTATTCATCGTCTCGCTTTGCAATAATTTCAATACCAAAGCCATTATCAATAATTTGTATTTCTATGGGTTGGCAACATATTTGGCAGTCGACGATTTGTTGTTGATTGATATCGTTAGCTTCATCTATTTCTAAATCGTTGTACGTCATACAATAGGGACATTCAAATTTACTGGCGACTGTGAGACTCATAGCGGCTCCTTGAATTGAAGAAGTTATAATTGTTTACGGAAAAATACTGAAAAAGTTTGAAAAACAAACCAATACTGACTGGATATACAGTAGTTTTTAAAATACACTGGGTGCGTGTCCAATCGATATTTTAATATGCTTTGATGAAAGAACTCCCGAGCAAATATTATTTAACCCATTTTCATGAGTTTCTGGCATTCGTTTCTGGTCCTTGTGCACACTTACTCTCTATTGAAGATAGTGCCTTTATTGATAAATTCCACACTCTTTGTGAAGATGCGCAATGTTTATATGTTCGTGGACTCAATAGAAAATCTCCCATTATTAAGCGTAATTCTTTGTTTTACGAAGAGATTAACCATCACGAACTGCATTTAGATACACTTATAACAGAAGGGTTTTACACTCAGGTAAAAGAATCCCACATTGCAGAGTTAAGCAATAACCTGACTAAGCCGGAATTAGCACAAGTATTACGCAATGCTGAGGTCAGTTTCAGATCCTCGCAAAGTAAAGCCGACTATTTACAATTGGTGAAAGAGTCTTGTCAATTCGAAGACTATTCCTCATTGCTTGAACACCACTGTGTGCTGCGCCGAGGAAAAGACCAACATATAAACTATTTCTTGTTCTTATTTTTTGGTGATCTCAACAGCAACTTATCAAAATTTTCTATGCGCGACCTCGGTATTATGAAGACTCAACGCGGAGTGAGTACCGACAATGCACGATTCGACTTCATCGATGAAGCGAAAAGTGCGTTTTTCTATGCTCACCAGCGCCGAGAAGTGGCTTCCCTAACCCCTAGCCAACTGGTGTCACTTGCCAAGGATTTTGCTTCTTTTCCCGTCCCCCAAGGCACCGTTGCCAACAAATATTGCGACCGCTTTTTATTAAAATTAGGTAAAGCCATTCTTCCCCATGACTTACAACTTGGTATCAAGATATTGGCAGAGTCTGCAGAGCCGTTGGCCCAAGAGAAAGTTATTCGCGAGCAATTCAAACTAGGTAACAAAGATTGGGTAAAAAGCCGTTTAGAGAAGATTATTGAAGAGCCAGAGTCAGAAGCGTTACTCACCTTTTCCGAAGATTTTTTGGCTCGTAAATATCAACAAAAACGCACCAGTAGTCTTACCGATATGCTAAGGGAACAACGGACTAAAGTGTTTATTGATGAGATGTATATGGACTCGGTGGAGCAAGGAGTGAAGCTACACTACCAAAAGCAAAACAAACAGGCTTTTCGTACTGAAAATAGGCTGTGGCGAGCATTGTTTGGTTTAGTGTTTTGGCATGAACTTTTTGAAATGGATAGCAATGCACTAGTCACGGAATTCGATTACAAACCTCAGGCGATTAATCAAAATACTTTTTATCACCTTTACGAACAAGATATTGAGACACGACTATATCGCATGACCAGTGCGCAAATCACCTTTAAACAAGTTTCCAAGGTTATGCTCGAAAAATACGGTCGCCCTAACGGTATCTTTCGATGGCACAAATCCTTGCTCGAAGTTTTAGCCGTATTTTTTGATCATGTCGACATTGACGGTTTTAAAGCGCATTTGAGAATGATGGCAAAAGATTTTAAAAACTATGCAGACGGCTATCCGGATATCATGGTGGTAGACGATAACGGGCTGCGGTTTGAGGAAATAAAGGCTCCGGGAGATCAATTACGGAAAAACCAATTGTTAACCATAAAACAGTTGAGAAAATCAGGGTTTCAAGTAGCAGTCACCCAAGTTGAATGGTTTTTAGATCCCCAACAGCCCTATGCGGTCGTCGATATTGAAACCACTGGCGGTCGTGCAAACCTGCATCGCATAACCGAAATAGGCATTGCCAAAGTTATCAACGGCAAAGTGATTGACACTTGGCAAACCTTAATCAACCCACAACGCCATATTCCTCATAAAATCACACAATTAACCGGCATTGATGATGAAATGGTCAGTGATGCGCCCTTATTTGTGGAAATAGCAGAGAGCCTTCGCAATTACCTGTCTGATTGTGTATTTGTTGCCCACAATGTCAATTTTGATTATGGGTTTATCCGCGCGGAATTTGAACGTCTCGAACAAAACTTTCGCATGCCTAAGTTATGTACAGTAAGAGAGATGCGCAAAGCTGTACCAGGATTGCCTTCCTATTCATTGGCTAACTTGACCCGACATTTTGGCATAGATATGGCCCGCCATCACAGAGCCCTTTCCGATGCACAAGCCGCCGCAGAATTGCTGTTCATCATCAACGATGTCCGCCATCAAAAAGCCGATGAGCGCCAGTTACAATAACTAACGCCCTGTAGCATGGTCTTTAGGCCATGGGCGTTCCATGGGTTATTGGCATCCTTTGCTCGGGGCTAAAGCCGCCGACTACAGAAACCTGCAGAATTGACAGCCAACTTTATCCATGCGTAAATCTAATGATAGATCATCAATTTAACCTAAAACTATGATTAAAAAGCTTTTTCGTGTTTCACGGTTTCTACATAAATGGGCAGGATTATTCCTTGCCGTACAGATTTTATTGTGGATTTTAGGTGGTGTGGTGATGAGCGTAATACCTTTAGAAAAGGTACACGGAGATCATCTAGCTATCAAAAATCTCAACTATGAAATTGATAGCTCACAATATGCTTTTTCCCTAGACACACTTCGCCTTAAAGTGTCAGAGCCTATTCACAGTATTTCCTTAACCGAATTTTTAGGTGAGCCTTATTATGCTTTTCAAACAGCCTCAGGTGCTCAATTGTTTCATGCTATTACGGGCGACATAAAAGGCAGGATCAATGCAGATGAAGCCGCTTTAATAGCAAATCAACATTATCTTGGCGATGGTAATTTAGTTGAACGAAAGTTACTAGATAAAGCTCCTATGGAAGCTTCACGAAATAAAGGGCAAGTTTGGCAATTAAGGTTTGACGATACTTGGAATACGACCCTTTATGTATCACCAACAAGTGGAAAGCTGACCACAATTAGAAGTGATTTATGGCGTATTTTTGATTTCTTCTGGATGTTACATATTATGGATTATGATGAACGAGAAGATTTTAATAACCCATTATTAATCACCTTTTCGATTTCCGCTCTTATGTTTACTCTCACAGGTATTATTTTACTATTTAAAAGTTTTAACATTACCGGTAATAAAAAACACAAACGTACAAATAAGTAGTACCAATGCTCGCAGCGTGGGGGGGTGAAACTCGGGGCTAAAGCACCCGACTACAGCGGCGGAATGTGCCCCTGTAGCATGGTCTTTAGGCCATAGGCGTTCCATGGGTTATTGGCATCCTTCGCTCGGGGCTGAAGCCGCCGACTACAGGCCAAGCACCCTGTAGCATGGTCTTTAGGCCATGTGCGTTCCATGGGTTATTGGCATCCTTCGCTCGGGGCTAAAGCACCCGACTGCAGGCCAAGCACCCTGTAGCATGGTCTTTAGGCCATAAGCGTTCCTTGGGTTATTGATATCCTTCGCTCGGGGCTAAAGCCGCCGACTACAGGCCAAGCACCTTGTAGCATGGTCTTTAGGCCATGGGCGTTCTATGGGTTATGGGCATCCCTCGCTCGGGGCTAAAGCCACCGACTACAGGCCAAGCACCCTTTAGCATGGTCTTTAGGCCATGGGCGTTCCATGGGTTATTGGCATCCTTCGCTCGGGGCTGAAGCCGCCGACTACAGGCCAAGCACCTGCCTACGAAAACCTATCTGCGTGGAGAAAGGGTGCCATTGCCAAGGTTAAGGCTTGGGTATAATTACCACCACGAGTCTCAAGCCCATTGGTTAACAACCCTATTGCACCGCCTTTTTGTTTGATGTTACTGGTACCGAACAACTGGTCCATTAAGGGCCCAAGCTCTTCGCCTTGCTGCAGTCGATTATACACGGATTCAGGGATGGGTAAGTTGGCGCTTCTGCCCACTTGCATTTTAGTTCCTGCCGAAATCACCACATAAGCAAAGGTAGCGGGACCATATTCAAAATGGTCTACACCGCCCTCCATAGCGGCGTAAAAATCCGCCTCAAAATGAGACTGGCAGTAATTAACTCGATTAACTGCGCCTTGATAGGTTTCTTTTTCTGACAGAGGCTGTTCAGAAACCAAAGAAGGTGCATCTACCCCTCGGCAATCAATTAGTTTGTCTGGATAAATTCTCGCTAAGGTATCTTTAAATGCGTTAACTTTTACCGGATTTTTTGAGCCAACGAGGGCAACGATTGTATTGTTTTCAAATTCCATTCAATGGGCCTTAAGGTTAGTCTGAATGCAAGGCTTCAATGGGGTTAAGTCTCGATGCTTTAATCGCTGGAAACACACCAAATCCAACACCTACAATCATACAAATCGACAAGGATAAAACAATTGCTGTCATAGACCAACTCACCGCCCAACCAGAATAGAAACCGATAATCTCAGATAACACTAAACCAAAGAACACCCCCAAAAGTCCGCCTAATACAGAAATAGTAAAGCTCTCAGCAAGAAATTGTTGCTTAATGTCGATCTGGCGTGCGCCGACAGCCCGCAAAAGGCCAATTTCAGTGGTCCTTTCCATCACGTTGGCCAACATAATATTCATAATACCGATACCACCGACTAGTAAAGAAATACCCGCCACACAGGCCATGACAATATTAAAAATTTCTTGGGTTTGTTTTTGTTGTTCCAACAGCGCGGCCGGAATAATTAACTCATAATCTTGAACACCACCATGGCGCATTTTCATCAACTCAGCAACGGCTTTAGAAGCGACAATTGGATCTGTGGATTGTTCAATGCTCAGCTTAATACTGTCTAATTCACTGGCTAACTTTTCGCTTTTTAGTTTTTGCTCGGCAGTAGAGATAGGAATAAAAATGCGATAGCGATCGCCGCCTATCTTTACGCCTTGAAACTCATTTTTGTTTCCTTCCGGCGGGGCTAGCACCCCCACAACATGCAACCAGATATGGTTCACTTTAACGTACTTCCCAAGGGCTTCCTGGTTGGGAAACAACTCATTGGCAACATCAATGCCCAAAACCGCCACTTGTGCTAAGCTGTCATTATCATCTTGGTTCGTAAACCGTCCCGAAGTGAGGCGCATATTGGCATGTTGGTAATAACTGCTAGAGACGCCTATTAACTGGGCATCAGATTTTCCGTAGTCACTATAAATATCGTGTACTTTAATGCCTTTACTGGCGCTGTAATCTGCAACGAAGGGCAAGGTTCTCAGGGCTGCACGCACATCTCCCATGGTCAACCCCATGCTTTCTTCGCGGATTTCTACTAACTCGTCTTTATCATAATTAACACCTTGCACAATGATATTGTTAACTCCCATGGAATCGATCAGCTTAAGTGCTTCGTTTTCTGCTCCTTTGCCGATGTTCAGCATGGCAATCACCGCACCGACACCAAAGATCATACCCAACAATGTCAAAAAGGTACGTAATTTTTGCGCCGACAATTCAGCTATGGCATCAGCAATTAAACTCCAGTAACGCTTCATGATGACGGCTCCGGTAAGCTCAGGGCAATAGCATCACCTTCCTGTAATCCACTTTCAACTTCTACAAAATACAAATTCTTTTTCACTGTGGTAACAAGACGTTGTTCGAAGTTCAAACCTGTTTTCAAGTAAACATAACTTTGACCATGTTGATGATGTATCGCTTGCAAAGGTACCAATAAAGCAGGTTTCGCATCCTGCACTAATATTTCAGCTTTGAGCTTCCGACCTGGCTGCATTAGGCGAATATCTTGCTGGGTTAAGGCAACAACGAGCTCATAATACGTGACAGGATTACCTCTTTCGATTGAACGAGGGTAACCCGAAACAGTCGATACTTTGCCATTAAAGGTTTTATCGGGGTATGCATCAAGTGTGACTTTCACCTCAATGCCTGGCTTTAAACTAATGGCATCTTTAGCCAATACAAAAACGCGGGCTTGCATGTTATTCAAATTAGGAATTTTAGCAATGGCACGACCAGGAAAAACAGTTTGCCCCACAGAGGGTTTTTCTCCCATACGGTCTTTTTCATAGGTAAGCAGTCCATCATTAGGAGCAAATACCTGAAGTTGCGACAGAGCTTGCTGATGACGTAAATATTTGAGTTCATGGCCTCTGCGCTTTATTTCCAACACCCCTACGTTACTGTTATTTTGCTGTTCAACACTGTCTCGCTTCCAATCCAAAAACTTGTCCTTGGCTCCCAAAAAATCGCGATTTTGAAAGGAATCGATAATTTCCAACTTGGAGTACACCCGCAAGTCATCAATGGCAAATTTATCGGCAAAATCGAACTCGTAATCAACGAATTCTTGTTCAGAGAGAATATCATTTTGTTGTTGATATCGTTCAGCTTCGCTTTGAATAATATCTTGGCTGAACAGTGCCATTCGTAATTCTTCTTCTTTGCTATCAACTAATAATTGTTCGGCATCAAAACGGGCTATGATATCGCCTTTTTTAACTAGGCTATTTTCATTTGCCAACCAGGAGATAACCATAGGACGCCTGCCAGGAGAGACTATTTTTTGAGCTTGGACTGCTTCAATCTCACCGAATCCATCGAGGCTGATAGCAAAGGGCTTGGTATTCACCTCAAAGGTCGGTATTTGGCTCACTTCCTCTTCACAGCCAGTTAAAAGCACTAAGCACAGTACGCTGAAATAGTATTTTATTGGGCTCATGTACGGTCCTCTGTCAGCAATTCCACCTTCGCCTTCATGCCCGGACGCATCATTTCCAAGTCTAGCTTGTCAAGCTTTACCCATGCATCAAATACCACCTTCAGGTTATGCTGAGATCGATTTCGATAGGCTTGGCCAAGGGATGTGATAGTGCCAGCAAAAGGCTTTTCAGGATGAGCATCTAATATTACTTTTACTTGCTGACCAACCTTGACCACTGAAGAATCTGATTCATCAAATTCCACTTTCACAGCAAGTTTATCTAACGATGGTAGGGTCACAATAGGACGCCCCATATAGACAGTTTCACCTACTGCGGGTTTGTTGTCATTGTTATCCACTTGATACACAACTAAACCGTCTTTGGGGGCTTTAACAACTAACCTGTCTAAGCTGTCTTGAATTGTTTTCACCCTTAGCTGTAATTTTTTAATTCGACCATTTTGAACTTCTCCATTAATCACCATTCGCTCTTTATGTTGTGCCAATTTCTGTATGGACTGTTCATATATAACGCGGTTTATTGCTGATTCTGACACTTGTTTTAAGCGTTCTACCTCTGAACGTGAAGCATCAGTAATCGCCACTTTACGCTGGGAGATTTCCATGTTCATTTTTGCTTCAGCCATGGCTAATTCAAGGTCTTTTTCCGTTGCTTGCTCTTTGAGTTTTCGTTTCTCAGATTCTTTAATTGCGGCCTCTAAGTCACTTTGCTTACTAACTAAATCCTCCATCAGCTTGTCACCATCAAATTTAACCACTAAATCGCCCTTTTTTATCAAAGCGTTTTCTGGTGCTAAATATTCAATTTTAAACTGCCACATGCGGCGAATAGAGGGGGGTCCGATAGGCGCGTCTTGCAGTGAAACCAATTCAGCCGGAGCTATAATAGAGTCTTTGCTGTTGTCCTTTTCATCCGTGGCAGTAACAATTTCAGAACACCCCCACAAAGCACAAAGACTTAGCCAGATGACAAACAGTAATAAACAAAAATTTTTCATGTTATTGCTCTTGGTTAGCTGATTGCTGGATATCCACACGCACACTCATACCTGGTAGCAGGGTCAAATCAGGCATATCTACAAATTGAAAGATCACCGGGTAATAAACGCTATTGCTCCACTGTACTTTTTTCTCTGTTTGAGTAGATAAAAAGGTGAGCTTGCCTTTAAACTTTTTGCTGGGGTAAGCATCTAACACTAGCTCAACCCTATTACTAGCCTTAACTCGTTCAACATCAATTTCATGAACCCAGCTTTCAATTTGAAAGTCATCTGTGGCTTGCACATCGATAATATTCCACGCTGAACGGGCGGTCATCCCAGCTGCCATTTTTTCTCCCGTCCAAGGGTGAATTGCGTAGCTAATTGGCCCTTTGAAATTAGCAGTAACACTCATTTTTTCCATTTGACTGCGTTGATAACTTATTTCGTCTTCAATTAAACGGATCTGAATTCGTTGTTTTTCAACTCCCGTTTGCATGGCTTGCTCTGCCAATTTAAGGTTTTCCCTGGCTTTGACCAGCTCCATTTGGGTACGCTGTAGGGTTAACTCAAATTTGCCTTTATCTAACTGACTAACCTGTGAATCAGGTACATTGGCTTCAATTTTAGCTTGTTCAACCTGCATTTGAGCAAGTGTTAAAGCGCCTTTTGCCTCTAAATAAGCTTGCTCTAAGTCCATGGTAATTTGAGTTAATTCTAACTGTTCTGTCTCGAGTATCTCTTCGTTGGCTTCCAACTGGCTTTGGATTAAGGAACCATCAAAAACCGCTATCAAATCACCGGCTTCAACTACTTTGCCTTCCTCTTCTAACCATTGAACTTGAATATTCCAACTGCGTCCACGTGGGGCTGTCACCACTTGCTTCTTGGCCGAGCTAATTTTTCCTGTTAACAATAATGACTCACCCGCGGCAACAACAGGATGGCTGAAAAGCAGCATAACTAAGATGCAACCCAGTCGCTGAAAAACGCTTAATTTAGAGGCAACCCCAGGCTTATTAATGTTCATCAATGATCTGGCCATCCTTCATTCTAATCACCCGTTGTGCGTAAGCGGCAATATCTTCTTCGTGGGTCACCATGACAATGGTTTGCCCAGCTTGATGTAATTCGGTTAGTAGCGCCATAATTTCAACTGAGGTTTTACTATCTAGATTTCCAGTGGGCTCATCCGCCAGTATAACTTTAGGCTGATTTATGAGTGCTCGGGCAATAGCCACACGCTGCCGCTGTCCTCCAGACATTTCGAATGGTTTGTGATGTTTACGCTGACTTAATCCCACCCTATCAATAAGTGTTAACGCCCGCTGCATTGCCTCTTCCTCACTGGTTTGGGCATAGCGCAGGGGTAAAAGTACATTTCCCAATGCATCGAGTTTGGGTAATAAATGGAATGTTTGAAAAATAAAACCGATATGACTATTACGGATGGATGATAAGGTGTCATCGTCTAATTTGGCGACGTCTTGACCGGCAAGTAAATATTGACCATGGTTTGGGGTATCCAAACAACCTAGCACATTCATCAGGGTAGACTTGCCCGAACCTGAACTGCCCATCACGGCAACAAATTCATTTTCTTTTATGCTCAGCGAGACACCGTCCAGAGCAGTGACGATTTCCTCACCATTCTGAAACTGTTTTTTAACATCAATAAGTTGCAACATGTTAGATCTGGGTTCCTAGTAATGTGCCTGTGACGAAATCACTTAGGCTAAGTCAAAATGAAAATTGGCGTATTTTCATTTTGAGTACATTCATGTCTGACTATTTTTATCAGTAATGGCCGTTAACTGACAAGTTGTAATTCCGCAAACTGACGATAAACACTGTTACCTTGCATCAATTCCTGATGACTACCTATGGCTACCACTTCACCTTTATCCATCACCACGATTCTGTCAGCATTGACCACAGTAGATAATCGATGGGCAATAATCAACGTAGTTTTACCTTCCATTAATTTATCGAGAGCAAGTTTGACTAATTGTTCGTTGCTGGCGTCCAATGCACTCGTCGCTTCGTCGAGCAGTAAAATAGGACGATCAGCAAGAATGGCTCTGGCTATGGCGATACGCTGTTTTTGCCCACCTGATAATCTAACTCCGCGCTCACCTAAATCCGTAAAATAACCATCTTTTAATTCACTAATAAACTGATCTGCCCTTGCCGCTTTTGCGGCTTCAATCACCTCATCCATACTAGCATCTGGCCTTCCATAGCGAATATTTTCAAAGGCATTGGTAGCAAATATGACAGATTCTTGCGGTACCAATGCAAATTGTTTGCGCAGTGTCTCTGGTGATAACATCTGACTTTGAATACCGTCAATCTGAATACTGCCACTGCTTAAATCGTAAAACCTGAGCAGTAGTTGAAATAAGGTGGATTTCCCAGCACCGCTAGGCCCGACTAAGGCAACTCGTTCTCCCGCTTGAATGTGTAAATTCAGATGTTTGAGAACGGGTACTTGTTTTGCGCTTGGATAGGCGAAATTGACATCTAACATGTCTAAGCGTCCACAAATCACCTCAGGCAACGCTGCTGGCTTCGCAGGCGCTTCAACCAGAGGACGTGTTTTCAGTAATTCTAACAAACGTTCACTGGCCCCGGCTGCTTTTTGTATTTCACCAATCACTTCACTAATAGTGGCAACAGCGCCACCGGCCATTACGGCATAAAACATAAATGCAGTCAGTTCACCCGCACTAATGCCTGCACTGAGCACTTCTTTAGCCCCTAACCAAGCAACAATGGTAATAGCGGTAATACTAATCCCCATCACCAAAGCAATCATTAATGCACGGTATTTAATTCGATGGCTAGCCGCTAACATCACCGCCTCAATGCGTTCGCCAAACAAATTCCGGTCGATATCTTCATGGGTATAGGCTTGTACGGTTTGAATTTCATGTAAACTTTCGTCCACATAGGCCCCCATATCAGCCACTCTGTCTTGACTATTTTTAGCATAAGTCCTTACCCGTTCGCCTAAGAATTTGATTGGCAGCAACACCAAGGGGACGGCAATAAAAACATATAAGGTCAATAGAGGACTGGTGATCAGCATCAGCAACATTGAACCAATAAAGGTAATAGAGGCGCGTAGTGCCATGGAGAGCCCCATTCCCACTACGGTTTGTAAAACTGTGGTATCTGCAGTAAATCGCGAAATGACTTCACCGGTGCGGGTAGATTCAAAAAATCCTGGGGACAAATCCAGCAGATGAAAATAGACTTGTTTGCGAATATCAGCACTAACCCGTTCACCGAGCCAAATCATTAAATAAAATCTAAAAAATGCAGCGACACTTCCCACCAAAGCAATGCCTAAAACCGCGAACATCATTTGATTTAATCTATTACTGTTATCGGCGAGGAAACCTTCATCGACAACCACTTTCACCCCTTGCCCTAGCATTAACCAAGATACAGCACCAATGACAAGGGCAAGAATTGCCAACACCACTTTTCGACGATAGGGTTTAAGTTGACTAAAAATCCATTTAATTAATTGGCGAGTTTCGATTCTTTCTGATGACATGGGCTCTCATTCACTTAACGTTTTGGCTATCCTACGCAAACTAACCCAAGTTGTAATGATAATTCGGCTCAAATACCTTTAAATCCAGAGGAATAAACTTTTTCAATACTCCAAGCCAATTAGCGACTCTGGCGCATTCAGAAATGACTCAAACTTTTCATCTATTTCACGCCTTTTACCTGACTGTTCAAGTTGTGCTAACCCTTGATTAAATTGGTCGATTTGCTGTTGTGCATTCTTTAACTGACGAGAAACAATATAAAACAAGGGGACATTGGCAACGGGGATTTTCAATATGTTGACTTTTGACAAGCTATCAAAGAGTTTAGCGTTGTTTTCACTTTGCAGATAACCATTGATAAAGCCTAAATCACTCCACCCTTTAGCGACTTGTAATAAACATCCCCCTGCATTTGCGGCTTTTTGAATAACCAACTGATGTTTATTAATTAATTCTAGTTGTTCACGACTTAGGCTGTAACCGTAGGGTAAACACAAACGAGCGTTGTGTAATTCCGCCAAAGACTTCACAACCTTGTTTTTGTTTGTATATATTCGAACAGGGATTAAATTAATGGGCTTTGAATAGATAAACGACTTTGCTCGTTGTTCAGTATACACATATGGAAAAGTGCCTTCATAGAGTCCTTCAGCTGTCCACTTATAACCTCGCTGCCAAGGTAATATTTCAATATCAATTTGTTTACCCATTTGCTGATATACGGCTTCGACTATGGATACCGACCAGCCGTTATCCATCGCTTTAGGATCCACATACGGATAGTAATTAGAGCCAGTAGTTAATGCTACTTTAGTATTCAGATGAGACGATGAACTATGTTGTTGCCCCATTCCATATTGTGAATAGGCTGATAAACAAATAGTGATTAAAATAACGACAATGTATCTACCCATTCGCACATTCCCTGCGGTTCACTCTATTTATAACGTTTTTCTAATCAAAGGTGATTGTTCAGTAGAATATAATATTATTCTTAATAAATGAATTAGTAGACAGTAAAGACACCCATTTTGTCAGTATGTCATGGGGGAAGTGTGTTGTAGCACGGGATTTATCCCGTGGGAATAGCCATTGAATTAAACCCTGTAGCACGGGATTTATCCCGTGGAAATAGCCATTGAATTAAACCTGTAGCACGGGATTTATCCCGTGGGAATAGCAAATTGCTTCAAACGGGGCAACAGCCCCGCCTACTCAGTAACGTTACGAGTACATTTCAACGGCAACAGCAGTCGCTTCTCCACCACCGATACACAATGAGGCAATCCCTTTCTTCAAACCTTTATTTTGCAATGCATAAAGAAGGGTCACAATAACGCGAGCTCCTGAGGCTCCAATGGGATGACCAAGGGCACAGGCACCGCCATTGATATTCACTTTATCGCTGTCTAAGCCTAATTTATCAATGGCTAGCATGGTCACCATGGCAAAGGCTTCATTGATTTCAAATAAATCGACATCCTCTTTAGCCCAGCCTGTTTTAACCAATAATTTTTCCATCGCACCAACGGGAGCAACGGTAAAATCTTCCGGCTTAATAGAGTTGGTAGCATGTCCTACAATCTTAGCCAATGGTGTCAGGCCAAGGGATTGAGCTTTCGCTTCAGTCATTATCATCAGCGCAGCCGCGCCATCTGATATTGAGCTAGAATTGGCAGCCGTAACAGTGCCGTCTTTTTTAAATGCTGGACGTAGTTTCGGGATTTTATCTGGCATTGCATTGCCTGGTCCTTCATCGGTATCCACGACAACTTCACCTTTACGGGTTTTTACCGTAACCCCGGTAATTTCATTTTTGAAGGCACCGGTTTCAATGGCATTTGATGCTTTCGTTAACGAAGATAAGGCAAACTCATCCATTTGTTCACGGGTGATGGATTCAGCATCCGCAGTATCTTGTGCAAAGCAACCCATGGCTTTTCCATCATAGGCATTTTCAAGACCATCCAACATCATGTGGTCAAGTACTTGGCCGTGGCCCATGCGATAACCGGCTCGGGCTTTAGGTAAAATGTAAGGAGCATTACTCATGCTTTCCATGCCACCAGCAATAACCACTTGTGCTGAACCTGAGGCGACTAAATCGTTGGCTAACATAACGGCTTTCATACCCGAACCACAGACTTTGTTGATGGTTAATGCACCTGTGCTTAACGGTAACCCCGCTTTTATTGTTGCTTGTCTAGCGGGAGCCTGGCCTAAACCTGCCGGTAATACACAGCCCATAATAACTTCATCAATGATATTTTTATCAACATCACCTAATGCAGCTTTAACCGCAGTTGCGCCTAGGTCTGTTGAATCGACAGCGGATAAGCTCCCCATAAAACCACCCATGGCGGTACGTTTAGCAGACACAATAACTATAGTATCGTTACTCATTTATATAACCCCTTATACTGAATTAGCAGCATAAAATGCCCCGAAAACAAGACGTCTAATAGCTGCCAACGGTTTTCCTTTGAAAAATTGTAGAAGCAAACTAGAGCATTAAGAAGCAGAGATCAATGATCTTTATCATATTAGTGGTTATAACTTTGGTACTATTTCACTCTTTGCAACAGAGCTTAAATTTGCTGTCTAATTAGATAACTCGATATACTCATTGTGAATAAATCAACAGGTTAAACTAAAAATTGGAATTCGATGAAACAACATGATGCGACACCACTGTGTGATTATATTGAATATTGTGTAGAGGATATGCAAAAGCGTTCCCAAGACTTCTACCAAAACCTTAAACGGCGACACAGTATCCGCCAATTTAGTGATCGTTCCGTGCCTCAGTCAATTATTGAAAACTGTATTAAAGCTGCGGGAACAGCACCTAGTGGCGCCAATCATCAGCCTTGGCATTTTGTTGCGATTCATTCAACTGAGGTAAAAAAACAAGTTAGAGAACAAGCCGAACAACATGAACAAGGATTTTATGCCGGCCGAGCTGGAGAAGAGTGGCTTGATGCCCTTAAACCCTTAGGCACAGATGCACAAAAACCTTATTTAGAGCATGCTCCTTGGTTAATTGCCATATTTAGCCAAAAAAAAGGCGGTGTAAGCCCAGGCGAAAAACACACTAACTACTATGTGCATGAATCTGTAGGCATAGCTACAGGCATGTTAATTACCGCATTGCATCATGCAGGCTTAGTTACCCTAACCCACACACCAAAACCCATGTCTTTTTTATCGAAAATTTGTAACCGGCCCGATGATGAGCGCCCGTACATGTTGCTAATAACAGGGTATCCTGCTGATAATGCCAGCATCCCTAAACACGCGCAAAATAAAAAAGCACTTTCCGAAATCTGCAGCTTTTTATAACACGTTATGAAAAGTGGTTTTTAAATAGGTAGTAAAATACCAAAGAGGACGAACAGCATGAAAAAATTGATTACCATTTTACTCGTATCACTGAGTATGTCTGCATGCAGTGACAATGAGGTGGGTGATGTGTCTTTGGGTGTATTCACAACCAAAGATATTAAGTTAGATGCGTTGCAAGATCCCATAGTAACGGGCGTCACTTGTCACATCTCAAGTATCGAAGCTAATTTAGATTTATCCGACCCTTCCGATAGTTCCATTGCATGCCGACAAACCGGTGAAATTACTGCCGAAATGATTAATCAAATAGATAAGTCTGATTCAGGTGAAGTGGTCTTTAAAAAGTCGAAGAGTATCTTTTTTAAAAACATGAAAGTAAGACGTATTTTTGATCCGCAATCGCAAACTCTGATGTACCTTTCATACTCCACTAAAGAAACGTCCGGCAGTTACAAACACAGTTTATCAACGGTACCTTTATGGGGCACAGCAGCCTTTCCCAAACAACTACCTGCCAATTAAACCAATAAATTGCTAAGCAAAACCACATTTAATTTTGCTAGCTTAGTTCCCAGTAATTGATGACAACAATTACTGGGGTTTGACAGGGTATTTTTCTTTAACCACCTAGCAGCTAGTTCATGGCAACGGAAATGAATGTTTTTGCTATCAGAACAAACACCACCCAAATTAAAACCCGCCAAAAAATTCCCCACTTGGTGAACTTTTTGTCATCAGCCTCATTTCCTGTGGCTTCGGGAGGCGCTTGATGAGTCGCTGACTTTGCGCTTTGGGACTTAATCGTTTGCGCACTTACCGGATTTTCACTGGTTAAACGCAGTTTATCGCCATCTAAACTTTTCACCTTCAGTAAGACATCGTTGTTTTCACAAAACACAGATACTTCAATTTTAGGAATGCCTTTTTTCGTGGGTGAAATATCGCTGATATCAAAGGTACCTAAAAAGATCCCTTTGCTCAGTGTTGTGCTATTTCCTCGATACATATTGAGGGAAACCACAGTTTGATTGTCTTCAGATGTTGAGAAGGTTTGTGCCACTGGGTTCATCAGGTTTGTACCTTTGGATACCAAAGGTGTCAGGGTACTGCCTAATGTTTCAATGCCAATATTTTCTTGCAAGACACCACTCTTAATAGCAGGGCAGTTCCTTTCCAACACTATAACGATAGCCCCATCATTCGTGGTTTTGCTTTTGTTTTTATTCGCTTTCTTAGGTTCGAGGGTGAGGAAAAGACTACCTCGCAAGTGGGTTTCACCACCAAAGGGTAAGCCTATGCCATTTAAGCGTATGGCTTGGCCTTTTTTATAACCTTCAGGGACTTTCAACTTGAATTGTCTATCTATAGCATTGAAGGGTATCTGATTTCCTGAGAACAAATCTTTCTCGTCCACCGCTATGGAGGCATGTAAATCTTGCCCCTGAATGGTAAAGACTGGATGGGGCTCAATAGCTATTACGATATACAAATCACCCGAACTTTGCCCAAATTCAGTAACATTTCCTTCGCCACGTAAGCGAATTCGGTCGGCGGTCATCACGCCTTGGGGAATTTTAACCCTTAAGGTTTGATTCTTTTCTTGCAACCCTTTACCAGCGCATGTAGCACAGCTGGAATTAACTGCACTGGCAGCAAGACAAGTTTCACAAGACACGATTTTGCTAAAATTGATATCTACCACATTTTCGCTAGCGGAATTTTCTAAAGAATAAGCCAGGGAATGATTGATATCTTTTGATACGGTATCTGCGGACACATCTTCAGTTGGGTCAGTCTGCACAGTTGAACCACCCTTTTTACCGCCACTGCCTTCTAATTCTAGTCGCCAACCGTTGCGTGTTGCCTCCTCCACAACATATTGACGGACGGTAGATTCGTCCGCACCAAAACTGATGCCTTTACTGATGAGTAAGGCCATTTCGGTTTCACTTATGACCCCATCAGAGCCAGCTAATTCAAGCATATCCTCTAGCCGTGACAAAGGATTGTCTTGGCCCTTTACATCACTGCCATCCACTTCCACGCTGGCTAATAAACGGGCCTTAACTTCTTGCATTGTCTGTGGACGTTCGAGAGGTTTAAACTTCAAACAATCATCAATTAAGCTAAGCAACTTAGCGGAATACCCTAAATCAGTAAAACTCGTAGCCGCTTTAAGGGGATCCTCACGGCCACTGACAATGGCCAAAATGCGACTTTCCGCTTTGATGCCACCAGTGCCCGTAACAATTCGGTACATAAGCGCACCAAAAGCATGAATATCCACTGTTGGTTTGGCTTCTCCTGTGCCTTCAATTTGCTCCATAGGCGCATAGAAATCAGAATAAGGGGCTTGGGATTGAGACGCCAAAGCAAAATTCTGTTTGGCCGCACCAAAATCGATTAATACAGGGGAGCCATCTGAACGACGAATAAATACGTTTGCCGGTTTAATATCGCGATGCAATACCCCTTGCTGATGGACATAGGCCAAGCCATCGGCCATGGGGATTAGAAAATGGAGTAATTGCTCTTGTGAATATCGTTGGCCTTGTGCTTCTATACTTGAAATCAATTCATCAAGTGCTAAACCGTCTTCAAAATCCATCACCAAATAAGCCGTACCATTGGCAGTAAACAGATCACGACAACGCACCACATTCTGGTGGCGTAACTTAACTAGTGTGCGACCTTCTTCCATAAATCGGCGCAAACAATCACTGTAAACATCTTGTTTAGATGAACCGTGAGGAATAACAGTAGTTCCCTGTCGACTGGCAAGTTCCACCGGTAAAAACTCTTTGATCACCACCTGTTCTTTCAAATGAGCATGATGGGCCTTATACACCACGCCAAAGCCACCTTGTCCTAAAACAGACTCGATAACATAGTGATTTAACGGGGTGCCTTGAGGCAGGGCTAAAATATTTTCATCCATTTATCACGTCCCCTAACGTTGCCGCTTGTATCATTTATTATTCCTCTTCGCACAATACCCTTAACCATGAAATTCCGTTGCCGCTTAATGCATCTTTTGCGGGGAATGGCCAGTTTGTGCTGTTTTTTTATACCACTACACGGCGTTCTCGTCAGATTGTATTATTCCACTACCAATTGGCGAAATAAAGCATGCTGTACTTTGTACAGCACACCAAATTGCCTCATTTCTAATACAGATTCCATCACCAAATGATTAAGCTCTACACCTGCAGGGAAAGTAACTGCATGTTCTGCTATCTAGCGATAATCGGCCTTCAAAATTATGCTTATAGTTAGTATTCAAAGTACCCGCCTTACCAGCTATAACCTTTGTCTGTTAACCTACCCTGAGAGTCCTGGTGACCTTGTTTAGCGGCTTTTTTATACCACTCAACAGCTGTCGATAGGGACTGTTCAACCCCTCGACCAAATTCGTAACACAGGCCTAAATCATATTGCCCCCATGGATTGCCCAGCTCTGCTGCTTTACGATACCAATAGGCCGCATCTTTTTTAGAGACTGATACGCCGTGTCCCCGCTCATATTGCAAGCCTAAACTCACTTGAGCACTCGCATTATCTTGTTCAGCTGCTTGGCGATATAGCTCAATGGCTTTTGTATGTGACTGAGTAACGCCATTACCATCCCGATACAAGTTACCTAGGTTATGCTGGGCACTTGCATGATTTTGTTCGGCAGATTTTCGAAACCAATAAAATGCTTTGGAATAGGATTGCTCAACCCCATCGCCATCTCGGTATAATATTCCAATATTATTTTGACCGTATTCACTGCCCAATTCAGCAGCTTTTAAATACCATTTTGCTGCCTCCGTATAGGATTCATCCACGCCAAAACCATTTTCATACATGTAACCTAAATTATTTGCTGAATCAGCATATCCCTGATCAGCGGAACGTCTGTACCAATACACTGATTGTTCATAAGACTTAGCAATATCTGCATTATCTCCGGTGCGAAAATCGTTACCTAATTCAAACTGCTCCTTAGCATCTGACGGGTTCAAGCCCTCTTCAGTTAGGCGTCGCAGTGCGGCCTCAGCTTGGGAACGATAGGTTCCAGATGGGTATCGGTCCAAAAAGTTATCATAAGCCATAGCCGTATTCGCCGCTTTCACTTTATCCCAGGCTTTCTTTTCTGCAGACTCTTTTTGGCGTTGTTTCGCGAGCCGTTCAAACTGGTCAATTCGGTTTTGCGCAGAGGTGCGGTAACGCCCTTCAGTTTGCACATCAAGATAATGTTGGTAAGAGGAACGTGAATTGAGTTTTGCCGCAGCCTGCCATGCTCGGTCATCCTCTTCTTTTTTGTTTTGTTCAGCTTGTTGCTGAGCAAGTAATTCAGCTTGTTGTTGTTTTTGTTTGTCTAACTCTCGTTGTTTTTGCGCTAGATAACGTTCATGTCTCGCCAGCTCGTCTTGCTTTTTTTCATACTCTGAGTAACCGTAGAAACCGCCACCGGATACCAGTATTAACACAATCACGATTGCCAACCATTTCCCCCCTCCCGAGGATTCAACTTTTTCATTGGCAGGCCAAACCGGCTCTCCTGTTGGCTCAGGTTTAGGCGGCTCAGGTGTCGGAGGAGGAGGCGGAGGGGGCGGAGGATCAGTAACCACGGGGCCAGGCTCGATGGCTGTGTCTAAGCGCCAGCCATGCTCAATCGCTTTAGACACAACATATCGTTGGGCTTCCACTGGATCAATCGTCAACATAACGGCTTTGTCTAAAATCAGTTTCATTTCAGCCTCACTGATTTCACCATCACTTCCTGCCAAAACAATGAGATCGTCTAATTTTGCCAGTAATTGCTGTGAGCTATCTGCCACTTCATCGGTATTGCTGGCGCTTTTCAATAATCGTTCTTTCACTTCTTGCATTGTCTGCGGACGATCGACAGCTCTAAACTGCAAACAATCATCCACCAAATTAAGCAAGGATGGGCTAAAATCCCCTTTTTTAAGTTCACTAGCTGACACCAGTGGATCGGGTTTGCCCATGGCAAATGCTAATGTCCGACTTTCCGCTTTTGTACCTTTTTCACCGGTTACGATTCGATAAATTAACGCGCCAAAAGCGTGAATATCGATGCTAGGCTTAGCCTCACCACCACCTTCAATTTGCTCCATGGGCGCATAAAATTCGGTATAAGGCGCTTGGGATTGAGATGCCAACGCAAAGTTTTGTTTAGCCGCACCAAAATCCAACAAAACCGGAGAACCGTCACTGCGACGAATGAAAATATTAGCAGGCTTAATATCGCGATGTAGCACACCTTTGCTGTGGATATAACTCAACCCATCAGCCAAAGGCAGCAAAAAATGCATCAATTGTTCTTGTGAATAATGTTGGCCTTGGGATTCTAAGCTGTTGATTAGTTCATCTAGGGCTAACCCATCTTCAAAATCCATGACCAAGTAGGCAGTACCATTGGAAGTGAATAAATCACGACAACGCACTACATTAGGATGACGAAGCTTCACCAAAGTGCGTCCCTCTTCCATGAAGCGTCGTAAACAATCGCCATACACATCTTGTTTAGAGGTACCATGGGGCGTGACAGTTTCCCCTTGTCGACTTGCTAGCTCAACGGGCAGAAACTCTTTAATCACCACTTCCTCGTCCAAATGAGCGTGGTGGGCTTTATACACCACACCAAATCCACCTTGTCCTAGCACGGATTCAATAACGTAGTGATTTATCTCTGTTCCACTGGGAAGGGCTAGTATGTTTTCCATTTTTAATGCTCTTATGCTAATTAAATTCGACTATTAAGTTCTATCTAAATTTTTACCAAGTTAGATTTCTTTTTTCTAACTCTTGCTGGGCTTTTTCATACCCCTGTTTAGCGGACAATCGATACCATTTTGTCGCTTCAGAATCTGACTGAGTTACGCCATCGCCATTGTCATACATAATGGCCACATTATATTGGCCAACTCGATTATTCCTATCAGCGGCCAGTTGGAAGTATTTTAATGCTTCTGAATAGGATTGTGCTAGCCCACGTCCATGGTAGTGTTGAGTACCTAAATTTAAGTATGCACCAGTGTGCTTTTTTTCTACTGCTTTAGTGAACCATTTATTCGCAGTTTGATGGGATTGAGTGACACCTGTGCCATCACGATACATCTCCCCTAAATTATTTGCGGCATAGGCATTTCCGAGTTCAGCACCTTTGCGGAAATAGGTCAAAGCTTGGGCATAGGATTGTTCAACACCATCACCGGCCTTATACAAAATGCCTAGATTATTCATGGCTCCCGAATTACCTTGGTCGACAGCTTTTTTATACCAATATGCCGCTTGTTGGTATGATTGCTGATAGCCTTCTTTACCAATATCAAACTTATAACCTAATGAAAATTGCTCCTTAGCATCAATAGGATTCAGCCCCTGCGCGGTTAAATCGGCTAGTGCATTTAATGCTTCTTGTCGATGCTCTCGAACGGCTCCGTTATCTAAGTAACCTTGATAGTGTAAAGCCGTATTGCCTTTTTTCGCTATTGCCCAATCCGCTTCGTCTTGTTGAATCTGTGCTTGCCGTTCTTGTTGTCGTTTTTGTTCAATTTTTAATTGCGCAATAGCGCTATTCGCCTGGTTACGATAACGACCGTTTTGTTGAACATCCAGGTATTCTTGATATGCCTCCTCGCTATGGCGTGACTTGGCTTTATCCCAAGCTCTCTGATCTTCGGCCTTAAGTCTTAAAGCAATGCTATCCTTTTTTTGCTGGTAAGCCTGGGCAAGTCGGTCTCTTTCCAGTTGTTTTTGATAATCGACAATCTTGGCTATACCAACAGAAACCCCAACCAGTACAACAACGGCAAGCAACTTGCGGCTAAATGACAGGGATTTTTTATGATGTTCTGGAGTTTCTTCAACAGGATCAGCATCCATATCTACGGGCGATTTAGCAAAGGGGGATTCTGGTTTTTTCGGGGTATTTATTTCCGAGGAAACTATTTCTGAGGGTTCATCACATGCAGTTCCGTCAGAAGAGGTGCTCTGGATTTGCCAATTATTTTGTGTCGCTATAGTAAGAATATAATTTTTTGCCGCAGCGAGATCAATATTCGCTGATTGCGCTTTAGATAAAATTAACTGCATTTCGCTGTCAGTAATCACACTATCACTGCCAGCCATAGTAATTAAATCATCAAGCAATCCAAGGGATGCATTATTGGAATTGGGGCTCCCTTCATTGAGTTGCGCTACCCTCATTAATCGTTTCTTGACCGCTTCCATGGTTTGTGGCCGATCTTTCGCCTCAAACTTTAAGCAACTATCGATAAGGCGTAAAAAATCTTCAGAATAAGTTCCTTTGGCAGCTTTACTTGCACTAATTAGAGGATCATCTTTCCCCATTACCAATGCTAACGCCCGACTTTCCGACTTCATTCCCACAGCGCCGGTTACAATGCGGTACATAAGCGCGCCAAATGCATAAATATCAATAGTTTCTTTCGCCTCGCCCCCCCCTTCTATTTGCTCCATGGGCGCATAAAATTCTGTGTATGGGGCTTGGGATTGTGAAGCGATAGCAAAGTTTTGCTTGGCCGCACCAAAATCAATAAGCACCGGAGAACCGTCACTGCGACGAATGAAAATATTAGCGGGCTTAATATCGCGATGTAGCACGCCTTGACTGTGGATATACGCCAGCCCATCTGCTAATGGCAATAAAAAGTGCAATAATTGTGCTTGGGAATAATGTTGCCCTTGAGACTCAAGACTAGTTACAAGTTCATCTAAGGCTAACCCCTCTTCATAATCCATCACCAAGTAAGCAGTGCCGTTGGCAGTAAAAAGATCTCTGCAGCGCACAATATTCGAGTGACTAAGGCTTACTAAAGTACGTCCTTCAGACATGAAACGATTCAAACAATTCACATATAAATCGTGTTTGGAGGCCGTATGGGGCGACACGGTTTTACCTTCCCGACTTGCCAATTCAAGGGGTAAAAACTCCTTAATCACTACTGCACTTTTTAGGTGAGCATGGTGGGCTTTGTACACCACCCCAAAGCCACCTTGTCCAAGTACGGATTCAATAATGTAATGATTTAGCTCAGTACCTTGCGGTAACGCTAAAATATTTTCATCCATTCCATTAAACCCCTAATTAATTTACCTAAAATAATTTAAACAACACTACAGCCGGACTTTTGCTTCCATCTGTTGAATCTTCACTTCAATTTTAAAATCGGCCAAATACAAAACGCTGCCGTTTTCAATTTCCTGTTCTACGAATTTTTCTAAACGGACCGGCTTGTTATTTTTCTGCAAAAATGACCCGTATGACGAATCCAAATCTTGAAAATACCAATGCCCCTTTTTAAACGTAAATTTACCATGAGTTCCTGAAACGGAGTTGTGTGGCATGACCAACGAACACGTCTCTTTTCGACCAATTTTCGCGCCTTCACCTAGTGCTTGCTCGCTGTGCAGATTAAAACGCCCCTTGTCAGTCACTAAGGTTAAAGTGGATGAACTCTCAGGCTTTTTGTGCTCTTGCTGATTTAAGGAGGGTTTACTTTCAACTAACTGACAAGGTAAATCTGCGAGCACAACTTTATCCCCAAAGTTAACTTTAACCCTTTGATGCTTATCTATTTTTTGAGCGTTAATAAAGGTTCCATAACTAGAACCTAAATCTTCAACAAATAGCTGTTTTTCTTTTGAGAATAAGCGGATATGAAAACTGGATACCGATGGGTGAGCAAGGGGAATAGTGGCTGATTCACTTCGACCAACGGTTATTCCTTTCTCATTTAATGCTGCATTAGAAAGGGCATAGTAACTATCATCAGCCACAAAAAAACCATAATTTCCAGCGATAACTGGATTCGATTTAACTCCCTTTTCCAACTGACTATGCAAAGAGGCAGAGCCAGGGTTAACATTATAAGGGGCATATTTTTGATTCTCAGGCTCGCCAGGACGACTCCGCTTGAGCAATATAATTAACACAACAATCAACAAAAACACGCACACACCTGTCAACAGCATCACCTCAGTGGTAAGTTTGCTACTAACATTCGGCTTACCATCAGGTTTAGGATCGGGCTTAGGGTCAGGTTTTGGATCCGGTTTGGGATCCGGTTTGGGATCGGGTTTAGGATCCGGCTTGGGATCAGGTTTAGGTGCTGGTGCTGGCGGCACATTTTTAGTCCAGCGACCTTTTACACCTATGGCGTCAAAGGCCATATGAACTGCCGTTCTTTCCTCGCTATATTTACCAAAAATAATTTCAGCTGAACGAGCAAAAGCATAACGCGCATCTTCGAAATCTGAGGTTTGAGTCAAAATTTTTGTGGCGCCATACTGCCAGATTTGTAAGGCTTTCTTCATCCCTATTTTGGGTACCTTATCCCCCCCTAAACGTCGATGTTCTCCGCCTTCAGACAATAAGTAAAATGCATGATTAATAATCGAGGAATTGATATGTACGCCACCATGATCTTTGCTACCGGTATAACGTTCACTGTAGTGATCAGGCATATTTTGAACACGTGTGGGATAACCAAAGTCACGTATGACTTCTTTGCCCAACTTTAACTTCCAGTCGGAAGTAGCAGGAGAATTTATCCGATTATGCTTCCAACTTACGAAACCCACACCAATTGCATCACCTATAGCCTCATTTAGTGCCCCTGACTGTTGTTGATAAACTAAGCCAGCGCCATAAGCGACTATACCGTGGGTAAGTTCGTGCATAATCACTTCGGGGTTCTGTAATAAAGGCCCATGAATTTGCATTAAACCAAGCGTGTCACTAAGTTCAGTCCAAAATGCGTTGGTGGTATTGTTTCCAGCGCAACTCAAACTTTCCTCATAAAAATTTTGTCCAACAAATGCTAAAACCCGGACTTTATCGTTTCTATCAATACCAGGATGACCAAATTGGTCCTTCAAATAAGCATTCGCTTCTTCTAGCATGGTGGCTAATTTTAGTTCCCTATTGGTACTTGCCGTCGATGGCGACTGAGCAGGAGGATGAGTTTGCAAATATCCACCATCGGCCATAATCAAGAGTTCAACGATTGTGGTTGGACGTTGATAACCCAAAGCGCCACACATTTCATCAACGTCAATCAAACCATAACTAAAATCAAGACGATTGGGGATGGTTTGCAGAACTTCTCCGGCACTGGAGATAACCAAAGTATACAAATAATCTAACTGGTTCTTTTTGAATTTACCGCGCACTATAGCCGCCGACACTAGCGCTTTTGCTGTTCTAAAATAAACAGGTTTAAGCAAAGGCTCATCCTGATATTCGATTTTCAAATCAGCTAAAGTGGTACTAACAGTGTGTTGTAAACTTGCCATATCCGGCGGGGGTTGTGCTGATAAGTCTGTAGTGACTAAATGCGCACTTATGGGTTGTCCTGCAGATAATATGACGACGGATTGATGGGTAAACACATCAATATTATTTAATTGTTGTTGAATACGATAAATACTATAACCATTGTCTTCTTGGGTGCTTTGCAGTACTTGTACCTGCGCTGCGTCTGACATCCCTAAAAGCTGTTTATTATCACTTACCCAAGCGCTGAACCCCTGCTCTGTGACAATCGGCGTATCAACAGGCGCAAAAGATGTTTCTATACGAGGAGCGTGCAACCGAGTGCCACCACTACTAGCCTGCTCTTCCAACTCGCCATGTGCAACACTGATGAAACTAATAAAAACAGCAACTAAGGTTAAGTATTTCACAACTTATATTCCTTAATGGCTTACGTGTTTAGACACTAGACGGAGTGCTTCACAACTTACATCTAGCAAAAATAAATCATATGCCTGTCCTGTTTCTTTGATCTTAATATCTGTTAACCAAAAATAACCTGAGCTTGCAGGATCAATATAAAGCACAGGATCAGACTGACCTTTTTCAACCGTTTTATTCTGTTGACTTTGCCCTTGCTGGTATTGACTGAAGCAGCTCGCAAAATCATGGGTTGGAGCATCTGGAACCTGAGGTAAATTACTGACTTTACCAGCGATAACTTCAATACCTGAACTGGTTTTCTGGTAACGTAAAACAGCGCCGTATACTGGTGTACCTTTCACTTCTAATTGAACGGTGATGATTTCTGCATATTGATCTTTCATCACATCCGTTTGATCTAATTTACTGCCTTTGGCGAGGCTGCCATCCTGGGTTAACTGAGTTTCAAGCTTGGCAATGGGATCTTCTCCAGGCCCTACGTCTAACGACAAACTTGGGGCTGAATCTAAATTCGCGTTTAAATCTGCCGGTCCAGAGACATTGCCCTCTTCGTTAGCATCAGCGCTAGGATCTGTATCACTGCTGTCAACAAAGGTTTTCACAGGGGATGCTGAGGATTCTTGATCCTTTATCTGTTCAGCACTTTCAATCGTTTTGCTTTCACTCAACGACTCTTCCACATCATCCAAAGACGCTTCAGCTTCACCCAAAGTCTCTTCTACATCATCCAATGACGTTTCAGCTTCACCCAAAGTGTCTTCCACATCACCCATTGACGTTTCAGCTTCACCCAAAGTGTCTTCCACATCATCCAAAGACGCTTCAGCTTCACCCAAAGTGTCATCGAAGGTGTCTTTTGCCTCATTAGTTACAGAGGACGCTAAGGGTTCTAGTGTTTCTTCGACTTCTGCTGATGTCTGGTTAGCCTGAGTGGCTATTTCTTCTGCCGGCCTTTCTTCTTCGCCAATGCTGGAGTCAACTTCAGAGTTTAACTCGCTGGAGGACAAGTCAGACGTCTCGTCACCATTAAAAGAAGGCTCAAGTTGTTGCTCGGTTATTACTGGAGGTTCATTTGCACAGCAAGGTTGAGTGTAATTGCGATAAGTAAAATACAACAACACGATCAACATCAGTGCGACTAGCGCTAACAGGATCACCTTCCAATTGAGTAATGAGTTTGAACCCTGCTCTGCCGCACCGTTAGCTGGCAAATTGTTAGCTGGCTCAGAAACCCTTTCGCTGCTGGCAAGGGAGCTTTGTGGCTCGGCCTCAGTTTCCGTTGGTTTATAACTAGTAATAATGGGAGGGGCTATAGACTTATCTAATTGGCACAACACCACAGTAGTGTTGTCTTGCGTCGGTTTAGTTTGCAAGATTTCATCGATTCGGTTGGCGAATATGTAATCTCTATTTTCATTTTTGATTAATTCTAAAATTTCATCATTATCAAATATTTCCCAAAAGCCATCTGTACATAGAGCAAAGTACTCACCTTCGGCCAACTGCCAATGGTTAATTTCACACTGGGCACTTTCACTGCCATCTAGACAATTTAAAAGTTGGGTTTGGCTTGGGTGGGTGGCCAATTCATCTTCACCAATTTCCCCCATTAAAAATTTGGCGTAAGCCAATGAATGATCTTTAGTTTGCTTAACTTTACCACTTTGATCAAATTGGCAAATTCGTGAATCTCCCGCGTGAGCTGAAACTAACTCCCCCTTTAACAGTAACAATGCGGTTAAGGTTGCGGCAGTGGATACCCCTTGTTCACAGGTTTGTTTAATCGCTAAATTACATGCATCAGAGAAAGCTTTTAGAAAATCTTCGCCGTTCGAGAACTCTTCGCGCTTTTGCCAGAACTCGCCACTTTTATGGGCTATAATTTCCGCGGCTAATTCTCCTTGCTCAGTACCACCGACTCCATCAGCAACAACAATAAATATATCATCGTTGTGATCACTCAAATGGTAAGCATAGCGGTCTTGATTATAGTCTCTACCAGCTTGCTCAGATTTCTCAAAAATAATATGGTTATTAGACATGTATAATTCCCTTGCGAGCGCCCCTACAAAGGCAGCGCAGCTTTAAATTCACTAATATTCTGATATCTATGCTCAGGTTGCAGTTGGGTTGCGTAAAACAATGCATTGGCAAGATCTTCTCCACAGTAGTGAGCTACTTGCTCTAACAACATTAAAATCGGGTCACTACCACCGTTGCCTGATTGGGTATGTCTGTCAAAGGCCTTGATTGGCCTTTGTCCTGTCAACAACTCAATAATCATGACTCCCAGCGCATGGATGTCAGTCCATGGGCCAATGGGAAAAACATTATATTCTTGTTCCAACGCAGCATAAGACTGGGTATTTTGAGCTTGTTGACTGACATAGCCGCCGGCTACTTTTACCGCGCCAAAATCAATCAATATCGGATGAAGTTCAGATCCTGAACGTAAAAAAACGTTACTGGCCTTCATATCTCTATGTACTAAATTTTGTTGATGCAAATAGTCAAGACCTGCCATAACCCCTGGTAATACCGCACCAACTTGCTGCCACGTAAATGGCTGATTATAGGTTTCAACCTGTTGTACATAACTTTCCCACAGGGTGTTCCCAATTTCTTGATGCATCACCATATAGGCTGTACCCGCTTCATAAAAGCAATCATAAACATAAACGATATTCTCATGATCTAAGGTCAGCAAAGTTTCACATTCGTGTTTAAACTGCTGTAGAGCGGTTTCATATACTTGCACTAAATCTGCCATGAATGGTTTAACCACGCCATCAACACGATGGGCAATTTGATTGGGCAGGTATTCTTTAATCACAACCCTATACTCAAGAGAAGCGTGTTGAGCTAAATAAACCACCCCAAAGCCACCGCTTCCCAGTACTTTCTCAATCACATAACGATGTATTCGATTGCCGGGTTGCAGTTCTCGCGTCATGGTATTTATCTCGCACTACTTGGGCATGAGCGCGATGAGTAACGCCGCGGTTAAAGAACCATCAGAGGCGTCTAAATAATTACCTAAGCCTATTTCTGCTAACTCCTGATAAAACTCTTTTTCGTGTTTTTCATCACCGGAATAGCGCACCGAAACACTGTATTTTTCGCTAGCAAACTGCTGAACTTTTCTCATTAAAGGTCGAGCTTCGCCAGAATGGGCTTCATCATCAGTGATAATAAAAATGACTCTACGTTGCGCTTGTGAACGCCATTTCGTATTTAACCCTTCTTCAAAACCGGCATAAACAGACTCACCATTATCACCAGGATTGAACCCTCTCCCCAAACCTAAGTTAAGATTGACTTGGTCTAAATAGGATTTTAATACGGCAATGTCTTTGGTCAGTGTAAGGGGAAATTGAGATACGGGGCGATCAAAATTTTTATCGCCAAAAGCAACGATGCGCATGGCAGCCGAATCCGATAACATCTCAATAATACGAGCAATATTGCCTATTTCAGCGCGCAATCCATTAATTTCTTGCCCCATACTGCCGGTCACATCCAACACAACCACTAAATCAAGTGTTTGCATTTTTTGAAAACCAGGTGGAGTTGGCGCTGGCACAGGATCTGGTTTTGGCGTACTAGGGGGAGGACACACTTTCACTTCTGGGCACTTTTGCGGTGCTGATGTAGGAATTTTCGACACATTCCCAAAGAAAGGGAGTGAAATAACGGCGAGTAAAATAAACGCCCCCATTCCAGAAGCAAACAAATCTAGAGCAGACATGCTAAAGATATTGATTTCCCTACTTTTAAGCTTCATGTATCGATTCCCTTTTAACTACATCACCGACAGCACTGTGCGCTGTCGACTAAGTAAATTTAAAGTACAGTCACTTTGAACGTGATAGTGCTTAAGCGAAGATCCATGCCATTAGAGAGTTCCACTGGTTGCCCTGGGGTAAGCGGTACATCATTCACCCAACTACCATTTTGACTTCCCATGTCTTCCACATAGATTTTATTTTCATGCAAGCGAATCATTAAGTGTTTTCTTGAAATTTCACTTTCACCTAAAACATAATCCACTTGCGCGCTTTCGCGGCCTATGACTTGCCCTTCACTTTGAGCCAGTGTTTTTCCGTTAATTTTAATTCTGACCGTATCACCTTTGGCGGTAGTACCATCGAATAAAATATCATTGAAAGATTTCTCCATCTCAGCGATTTTACCCGCCAGATTATCTTTTTCTTGAGCAAGGCTACTGGCTTCTTTCACTTTATTTTGCAGCTCGTCTGTTTGAGCTTGCATGGCCTCTTTGCGCTTGCGCATCAAAATGACGAACAACAACAACATAACCAATAACAGCACGCCACCACCTAACATAATGTAGGTTTTCTGCTGTTCTGACTTAGCTTTCTTTTGCGCTTCTAATTCTGCGGCTTGCTCTGCTTTTTTCTTCTCTTCTTCTAACGCTAAACGCTCTTCTTCAGCCTTCTTAATGGCTTCTTCGATTTTCTTCTGTTTTTCTAAATTTTCAGCTTCAATTCTGGCGGCTTCATCTTTAGCTTCTTGCAGTGCTTTTTCAGCTTCTTCTTTTGCCTCTTGGGCTTTCTTTTGCGCTTCTTCTAATTTCGCTTTTGCAGCCAAATCTGCATCTTCTTTTTCTTTTTGAGCAAGTTCGGCAAGTTTAGCGGCTTCTTCTGCGTCTTTTGCGGCCTTATCTGCCTTTGCTTTAGCTTGTTCAACATCAGAGAGACAGACTTCATCAGCAACCTTAAAAGTGATCTTATTTTCAGTTAAGAATGACTTTAGCGTTTGCGTAGACAGTGCATATGCGATGTTCTCAGGGGCTTTCATACCCGCAAATAAAGCCGTTTCAAAGACACTGATCCCCACCAACTGGTGACAATTATTCAGTAATGGAGCTGCCCACTGGCCGTCTTTGTAGAGGGCTGTGTGGACATAGATATTGCCTTCAGAAAGGTTTTTCACCGGTTCCAATCGCTGCACAATTGATGGCATTTCGGCAGAATCTGTTTTTAAAATTAGCTGTTCACCCAGGGTTTGCGCTTCTTTCCCTAACATAATTGGCTCACCAGTTACGTTACTGGCAGACAAAATGGCTAAACGTTTGTCTTCATTTTCAACAATCACTGTTGCCAGTATTTTAGCTGCTGGGCTTACCGAGTTATCGACAATAAAAATCGATTTAGCGCCATCGATAACTTCAGCATCAGTGACAAATTGATGGTCATTCACTTTAGTTGCAATGGCGGTTATGGTTTTACCACTTTTGCGTTCTATTTCAATTTGATACGCGTACTCTGCAGCAGCGGAAAAAACTGTCGAACTAAAAGCCAATATCAGTAGTGCAAACAATTTAGGTGACAAAAACATGCCGATTTCCTTACGTATATTATTCAGTTATTTCTTCCGAGTCGGCTTCCTGAGAAACCTTCAATACCATGACAGTGGCGTTGTCTTGGTAATCCTTGTCGAGACTATCGACATAACTAACGATGTGTTCTGCCAATACCTGTGGGTCAGATTGATTAAATCGGTGACACATGGTCGCAATATCCTGTTCGGGAATGCTTTCGATTCCATCACTGGCCAAAAGTACGATATCGCCTACTTTTAACTCAATACTATTAATATCCACCATGTCGACGTCGTAACCCATAACAGCTGAGGTTAACTGGTTACGTTGGGGGTGAACGGCAACGTCATCTTCAGTCATCACACCTTCGTCAACTAACTGCATCAATTCCGATTTTTTTGAGTGATCTTGATTGATGCGTTGTAAGGCGTTATTTCGACAAAGCCATAAAGGACTATCACCCACACTGAGAAAATCTAAGTATTCACCGGTAAATGCCGCTGCAATTAGCGTCCCTCCCATGCCATTGCATTCAGGATTCTCAACAATGTATTCGGCTAGATGTTGATTGGTGGCGTTTAAACTGAGTTGTAAACGTGCCTCCATATGTTCCTCTTCACTGTTACAAAAGGCGTCATTAAAGGCTTGAAGAATTTGCTGACTGGCGACTTCACCATGTACTGCCCCACCCATACCATCTGATAAAACAGTCAATGCAAACCCGTTGGGCCAAACCAATTTGGTTACACCATCTTGCTGATAGTCTCGCTTTCCGACGGTTTGAGCCCATCCTACGGAGATTTGTAGCATCATTATTCCCAATTAAAATTTTGGTCACAAAACGCCACAAACCTTAGGGTCGTTGCGCCAACTTTTAAAAGGCTTCCTGTTTCTAAAACAGTTTGCCCTGCGACAATTTGCCCATTCACACGGTTCAAACTTGAACCATTTCCTGGCGCTACGATGAACTCACGGTTTTCATCATCATAAATAACTAATAATTGCTGTTTAGAGGTAATAGAAGTATCACCAAAATTCAAGGTAATACGTTCAGTAGGAGAGCGTGAAATCGCACTTTGCCCCGGACCTATCACCACACTCTTGCCTTTTCCTGGGCCATCCACTACAACTAACCATCCGCACACAAAAGATTCTGCGCTGGCATTAGACGCATCCCCACCTGCATTAACGGCAATATTAGCGCCACCGAAGTTAATCGAGGTTTTGGGTTCTTCAACCACAGGTTTGGGAGCAGGTTCCTGTCCTTTTGGCGGAATTGTACCTTGTTCCGAACTTCCTGCAGGGTTACTCCCACCAGGAATATTGGCCGGTCGTGTAGGCGGCTCAGGTGAAACGGCAACTCCCCCTGGACGCATCCCCGAACCAGAAGATTTCATATGGTTAAACAAGTCGACTCCAGGTGGCTGCGTAGCCCCTTCTTTAGGCCTGCCACCTTGCCCACCAAACTGACCTTGAGGCGGTTTGGTGCCTCCTTCGGGGGTTGAATGTTTGGGTTTATCATCACTTTTAACAAAACTGGATTCTATTTCGACGGGCTTCCCGTCTGGACCAAGCCTAAAGCTCATGGTGTATTCTCCTTAATTTTAATCTGCCACTATTAAGCGGTTTACTAATCTGTCTAAACAATACTGGCCAACCTGATTTAACGCTTTTTCTTCGCGTCCTTGTGCCAGATGCATAAAAAACACTAAGGCCGCTGACATTATTAATGCTAATAATGTCGTGTTAAAGGCAACCCCTAATTTGATGGTAATAACGGCAACCCAATCTTTGATAGCATCAGAATCAGACAATGGCGGCATATCACCTGCGCTAGACAATGCCATAGCAATACCAATCACTGTACCGATGAAACCTAACGTGGGTATAAGCCAAACCAAATAACGCACCATGGTGTATTTCAGATCGACTTCATGTTGCATTAACTCCAACGAGGAGTTCATCAGGTTATTCGCTTGTTCAGTGCTTCTAGAAAGTTGAAATTGCAGGATTACGCGTTTAATTAAGCGTTGCAGGTAAAAACGACTGCCGAGGGTGTCCGCTTTTATTGCCTGATAGATTGGTCCCAAATCTTTAGGGCGATAAAGGGCATCGTCATCATCACTGATTAAGCCTCGATTGATTTGATTAATTTCTTGGGTAGCTCTTTGCCAACGAACCCATATTTCGCCGCCACAGACAAAGAAAAACAGCCACATTAGATTTTGAATGGTAAAAGGATAAGAAGGACCGCTGCGGTCAAAAAGAATATCGGCTAAACGCATTTCTGTACTGGTGCTAGGTTGTTTTTCTGTTAAAACAAACCCAATTATAATGATTACAAAGGCAATGAAAGACATTGCTAGTAACACAACCAGACGATAGTAAGATTCTTCTTTCTCCAAACTGGTCATATACCACGGCTCCTGCTCTTAATTTGATATGCGATCATGATTTCCATTATGCGAAGTTTCGTTTCACCCACAACGATATAATCGTTAGCAGTTAACGTGACAACGTCAAATTGAAGCCATTGATTCCCTTCCCAATAAAATGATCCATATGACGATTCACAATCTCTGACTTCGATAAAGTCTAAATTATTGAATCTTAGTTGTAAGTGGTTACGAGAAACACTTGGATCATTAATATGAACGTCATTTGTTTGCGCGCAACGACCCACACTAATAACTGTGTCACTAGTAAACATATGAAAAATTATGCACTTTTAAGCAATGAATATTGGGTTCCAAATTTCATATTAGCGGTTGTTTAAAAGTCGAACAAGTATTTATTTAAGGAAAATAACAATTACTAAACGGATCCAAGTTTAGAACTGTTTTTCCTTTAAAGACAATGATATAAGTTTTTCAGTTGGGAATTTGATGATAAGGAAAAAATTTGCACCGAAGTTTAAACGGTGGATTTATGCTGGCTTTTAAGTCCACTTAAGTGAGCCAAAAAAACTGGTTGTGCTTTTCGTCACGTGTTTTGTTGACCGGCTTTTCCGCGAAAACCAGATAACAAAGTGGCAACAATAACGCTAATAAAGGATATATAAAACGCTAACGATAGAGTGCTCATTAACGCAGGAGTTTGTTCAGGCGTAATCTTATTATCACCAAGATAATAATGCACTAATAAGTTAACTGTGCTCATTCCCAACAGGTTACCAATCGTTCGAGCTAGATTTAAAGTAGCAGAAGCCACACCGAGTTCACTGTCTTGCACCGACCCCATGATGGCATTGTTATTGGGCGAAGAAAATAAACCAAAACCTATTCCGATGAGTAACAAGGAGCCGCCAATATAAGTTGTCCCTGTTGCAGTGGTCATTTGTGTCAAGACCAAAAATCCGCAGGCGACAATTGCACAACCTAATGTGGCCAAAAATCTAGGTTGAATTTTGTCTGAAAGCCGCCCTGACATCGGCGCTAAAAAGGCCATCGCAAAGGCTTGTAAAAGTAGTATTTGCCCCGCATCTGCAGGACTGTAGCCTTGTACAACTTGTAAATACAAGCTCAGTAGAAAGGCTAGTGGGAAATTACTCCCATACATCAATAAAGATGTGGTCAAAGACATGGAAAAGACACGGCTTTCGCGAAACATCTGAACGCGAATTAACGGAGTATGGTGCCGACTTTGATGATACACAAATAAGATCATTGTGATAACAGACAAGATCAACAATAAGAATCCATGTAGCTTAGGAAGGGAGCTAAAACCGAAGACTAGTGAGGTGGAAGAAACAGCAAAAATAAAGCTACCGCGCCAATCAAATGAAGCAACATTTTCATTTTTCCACTCGCCATGTAATCCCCACTTAATTAATGCCAATAGCACCATAATTAATGGCAGTTGAAATAAAAATACCGCTCGCCAATTCCATATCTCAGTCACTAATCCACCAATTGCTGGTGCTAAGGTCAATCCTATATAAACACATGCTGCGGCCAATCCAAGGGCGGCACCCCGCTTATGGGGAGGAGTAACCGAAGTTAAAATCGCCACCCCAGTTCCGAAGATCATAGCCGAAGCAGCGCCTTGAACAAAGCGCCAGAACAATACCCACTCTACTTGTTGGCCCAATGCACACATCAAAGACGCAAAGGCATTTAATGCCAAGCCAATGGTATAAATTCGTTTTCTTCCGTAGTTATCAGCCAACTTGCCAAAAGGCAGCATAAAAACCACACTACTGAGCAGAAAAAGCGTGGGCAACCAGCTCACCATTTTAGCGTTAGCATGTAAATCGGCAGCTAAGTTTGGAATTGCAACATTAACCGACGCCATCCCTAATGGCCCAATGAAAGAACCAAGACAAACAACAATAAGGGCAACTGTGGTGACGGGGAGCTTGTTCAAAAACGTTGTATACCTGCAAAAATGAATGATTAAAAGATCATACTCAACAACTGAGAGTTGTACAGTAATTCTAAGATCCAATTAATATAATGCCTTAGTTAACAATATAGCCAGCGCGCTAACAACAATAAAACTACCGCTATAGTTGGCCTGTGTTTATATTTGCAATATTATGTTCTGTAACAATGAACTCGTCCGATAATCAATTCCTTTCCTGAAGTAGAGATAAATTTCATATGGATTATAATCACGAACATAAAGCAGACCGAATAGGCTGGATTAGAGCGGTTGTGTTAGGCGCTAATGATGGCATAGTTTCTACGGCAAGCCTCATCGTCGGTATCGCCGCATCCCAAGTTGCAGCAGAACACTTATTTATTGTAGGTCTAGCCGCTTTAGTGGCTGGGGCGATGTCTATGGCTGCGGGAGAATTTGTGTCTGTGAGTTCGCAAACCGACATCGAGCATGCCGAAATTTCCTTGGAGCAAAAACATATTGACCGTCATTGGGCAGCCGAAGAACAGGAGCTGGCAAACATCTATATAGAACGAGGTCTGGAAGGTGATTTAGCAATGCAGGTTGCCAAGCAACTCATGGCAAAAGATGCCATCGGCAGTCATGTTAGAGACGAGCTAGGTATTACCGAACAATCCCAGGGAAATCCTTTTCAAGCGGCGTTGTTTTCAGCATTGTCTTTTACCGCCGGTGCACTATTACCGCTTTTAACCGTATTAGTCGTCAACGGTCCCTGGTTAATCCCTTCAATTGTGCTGGTTTCATTGCTGTCATTGGTACTACTTGGAAGCGTATCGGCGAATATTGGAGGCGCATCTATTTTAAAAGGCTCTATTCGGGTGCTAATTTGGGGCTCATTAGCCATGGCTGTGTCCATTGCGGTTGGCAATATTTTTCAAGTTTCTGGGTAAAGATCAATGCACAACAGTCAACAAATTCTACTGGTGTAAGGTGTTAAATGAAAAAGATCCTATATGTAATTTTGGCTGGCTTGCTGATAAATGCCTGCTCAAACAACAACTGGCGCACGGCAAGCAGAGAATCTGCTGGAATTGCACCTAACCCCGAAATTAATAAAAATGCGGGTATCGAAGTTTATGCTGCGGATGCATACAGTTGGCGAGGATGGTTCGCGGTGCATACTTGGATTGCCATAAAAACACAAAATGCACCAAATTATACGGTGTATGAAGTGGTTGGCTGGCGAGTCAAAAGCGGGCTTCCTGCCTTACGCAGTTACCAGACACCGATACCAGACCGTTTTTGGTACGGAGCAAAACCTGAAAAGCTGCTTTCAATTCAAGGTGAAAAAGCCAGTGATCTGATACCGAAAATATCGGCAGCTATCCAACGTTATCCTTGGGCAAATGAGTATACTATTTTTCCAGGACCTAACAGCAATACCTTTCCTGCTTGGATTGCATTACAGGTGCCCGAATTAGAACTTACCCTGCCATTTAATGCCATCGGCAGTGGATATGCCGATTAAACGATGTCTCAAACTTTAGCCTAAACGCCTATAAAATCTTTGTTGCTTACCGCATATTGTTGCACTGTTGATAAGAGAGCATCCCGAGAAAAAGGTTTGCCTAAATGGTCAGTAAAACCAACTTTCTTATAATGGGCAACTTCGTCAGCAAAGACATTAGCTGTTAATGCGATAACGGGTAAATCAATCCACTTTTTATTTTTACGTAAAATTTTCAGTGCACTGCAACCGTCCATTACCGGCATTTGAATATCCATTAACACTAAATCAAACTCTTGTTTGGCAAGTACATCCAGTGATTCTTGTCCATTGCTAGCAACCGTTACACGCAGATTGTTTTGCTCTAATATATTTTTAGCAACTTGCTGGTTAATTTCATTATCTTCCACCAGTAAAATACGTTTATTGGCTAGATCTTGTTTTAGCTCGAGTATCGGAATATCAACTCGCGGTTTTTGAGCGATGGGAAGCTCCAATATAAAACTGAACTCAGTCCCCTTAGCTAATTCACTCTTAACATGAATAGTCGAGCCCATTGCTTCAACCAACTCTTTAACAATAGAGAGCCCTAACCCTGTACCACCATATTTGCGGGTAATACTTTCATCCACTTGAGTGAATTTATTAAATAGCGTTTTAATTGATTTATCTTCAATTCCCACACCTGTGTCATTCACAGAAATTTTCACTTTAGCTAACACATCATTGGTGACTAATTTAACCAATACATCCACCCTTCCAGTCTGTGTGAATTTTACCGCATTTGAGGTCAAATTCATTAATATTTGGGTAACGCGGGTGGGGTCGCCTAAAACAAGTGTATTCTGTCTGCCTACAATTTTAGTATTCAGCGCAATGTTTTTCGCCTGAGCCTGACTTGTAAACAAGTTTTCAACTTGCAAAAGAATGTCTTCGAAACAAAAGTGATGTTGCTCTAACTCAAAATGTCCAGACTCAATTTTTGATAAATCAAGTACATCATTAACAATCTGCATTAAAAGTTTTGCAGAAAAGTTTGCGCGGTTTAAATATTCAGTCTGTTGTTCGTTTAATTGGGTGTGCATACACAAGTCCAACAATCCTAAAACGCCGTTTATTGGCGTTCGAATTTCGTGGGACATATTTGCTAAAAATTGGGATTTAATTTGATTAGCCTGCTCTGCGTGCTCTCTTGCCCTTTGGGCTTTTAATTCTAAATTTTTACTTTTAGTCACGTCATGGTAGAAAATAAGCACACCGATCAGATCTTGATTTTTAGAATGCAATGCTAAGTGAGTCACCTCTTTATACTTAACTTGAGCATTCGTATATGGGGATTTCTGTTGGCCCTGTTTTCCTTGGTTTCCTTTTTCTTGGCCTTCTTTTTCTTGATAGTGAATATTAGTTTCATCACCGTAAAGGATGCGTCGATCAATATTGATGATTTTTTGCGCACGGGTTTCATTGGCTAAATCAAAATCTGTTTTACCTTTCAATTGTTCAATATTTTGTAATTTAGAATCTTCTATAAACGCCTGATTTGCGCCTAAATATCTTAATTGCTTATCTTTCCATGAAATGCCGTAGGGTAAGTGATTTATAACGGTTTGGAAGATTGCCTCTGAGTGTTCGATTTTACTGGTTTGGCTATCAATAGTGACTTGCTTGTCTAACAATAGAGACTGTAAATAGTGTAAAAAGTGTTGTATCAAAAACAACACAATACTAATGATAAACCCATATGTTAGCAGCGCAGTAATCCAAGCGGATACACTTAAACCATAAGCACTTTGCGTTACCGTAAACTCAAATTTTCCTAACCAAACAAGGCTCATGTAATAGAATAAAAATAAGCCGCCTGAAATGGCAATTGCTACAGCGACTCTCACACTGAGCATGAAACTACTAAATATGGAAGCAGCCATAATCAGGTAAATTCCGTTTCCTGATAGACCTAAGGTATGTATTCCCGCAAACCCCATTATAAAAAATAACGATGCAATCAAACTAGCGGTAACATTATTTGAAAAACGACGTCGAAATAAATAAAACGTCAATAGCACACAGGTACTAACAATATGTACCCACATCACTGGCAAAAAACCAATTTCAGGAACACGGGAAAGGGAGCCTGCTAAAGCGACGCCAGCGAAAGCCAACGTGACCATTAAAACAGTATTTGTTAGTTTCTCACGAATATAGTCGATGGAACTTTCAGGAGACTCTAAAGACATCGAGGTTCATTAGATTTAATAATAATTGAGCAATATTATGTTGAGACCATAGGGCATTAAAACCCTGTCCGCCATCAAAGGGTATTAGACTTTTGTATAATACCCAATCCATGGGTTACCCAAATAAACAGGATATTAAGCCGTTAGGTCTTTTACTACCCAGGCATTAATCTGCTGTCTTTGAGCCTAATGTTTAGTCAGACTATGTTATACGTTAACTAAACATAATCCATACCCCACGGTATAAGCCACCAACAAATGCACAATATATTTACTGTAACTTACGAATGTGAGCTCTTTCACGCGACTCATGGCCACTATTCCTGCGGCTGAGCCTATCACCAACATTGATCCTCCGACACCAACAGCGTAAGTCAGGGATAACCATTGAATATTGGTTAACTCTGGCTGCGCTTTAAGTAGTGCCGCAGTTAACGGGACGTTATCTAAAAACGCAGATAAAATTCCCACCAAATAATTCGAATAATCAGGATCGAGCATAAAGTAAATATTTGTCATCCAAATTAGCACACCGATTTCTTTGAGTGAGCCAACTATAAGCAGTATTCCTAGAAAGAACATCAAGGTATCAAACTGTATTTTACGGACGTAATCTAATAGATGAATTTCGTACTTAAACTTGTTCACCATACCACCAATTAAGAACATCACAGATAGGCCTAATAAAAAGGTTAAAACTGGCGGAATTTCAAACAACAAATTAAACAGCATAGTGCAGCATATAGTGCTAAAAAATAGACCGGCGATAACAAAATCAAGGGATTTGAATTTTTCACTGCCAATGGTCGCCTCAACCCGTCGATTTTTACCAAAACTCATTAATATAGCCAGCACCACGACGCCTGCTACAGCGGGTAAAATCAAGCCTAACAATTCGACGATCGAAACATGTTTCTCACTGAATATCATCAGCGTGGTTACGTCTCCGGTGATCAAAACCACCCCACCAGAATTCACTGCAAATATAATTAATACACAGAGTTTTACTTTCTCTGCCACCTTTAATTTAAATGCGAAGATAATACTAATTGATACTAGGGTGGCAGTGATATTGTCACACAGCATTGATAACACCAGCGCGAACAAAGCGACCAATAAGGTTAATTTGCGTAAGGACAATTCACCGGGCAAGAGTCGATTCACCATAGCGCCAATCAACCCTCTGGCATTTAGGTATGCAACGAAGGTCATTGTTGCCATAAGAAACAACCACAATTTCGCGATTTCCAGTAAATTCTCGTTGAGTGCATTCTCTATTTCTGCCTGTCCAGAACCATGCCCTCGAATGAATAATAAACACCACACTAAACACCCTAAAAATAAGGTGGTTTTGGCTTTATTGATATGGGTAACTTCTTCAAAGACGATAGATAGCAAAGCTAAAATAGCCAAGCCAATAATGGATATTTCAAACATATCGAACATGGTGTGCGTTCCAGATTACTGAGAGTAGAAAATGCGCCCCGTTGCAGGACACTAAAAAACGTGAGAATTATATCGCAAAAAACCCTGTAGCGGCTACATAAAGGTGTAACGGCATGTTATTTTTTTAGAAAGTGTTTAGAAATTAACTCTGACATAAATATAATTTTTTGGTTGGATAACTGGCGATAGTCAAAATACGGACAGACAATGGTGCGATGATTTAGGTCAATGGCAAATTCTTGGTTAATCCACTCAAGAGTGTTTGGCAAAGTACATGACTTGGCATAAGTGCGCCCCATAATTATGTGCAACTTGTCGGTTTGTTCAAATTTAGGTGGGGTAAAGTAAAGTGCCGTTTGACTGCCAAATTGCAAAAGTTCGTCATCACGATATTGCTGCCAGCTAGAATAACTATCATTCAGTTCACTAAACTTGCTCAGCATCGGGAATAACAACTTTGCATAGACATTGAAAACTTTTCGCCAACCATTCCCACAAGCCTGACCTATGGCATAAATTTCACCTTTTTTAAGGGGATAAACCAGCTGTTGGCTTGCCGCGAAAGAAAATCTGGGGCGATTTTGTATATACACATTAATGTGTGCGTTACTATCCCCCAAACCACTTACTTGCTCAAATTTAGTCTGTGACATAAAACCTATTAGCAGAATTAATGCGCTTTGACAGGTAGTTTACCTCACATGACGACTTTTCAATTAAAAAAATACATTAATAGAAGTTAAAAACCTGTTTTCTAGCAACCTATAAAATATGTGCCCCTTTGCTGAAAATATCTAAACGACTATGTTTATGAATCGTTTTTTGTCAGACTAACAGGATCTAAAAGTGCTTCTAGTTTTGTCCGTGGAATATCAGTATTTTCAGCAGCCACATCAATAATAGGCCGATTTTCCTTGTAAGCCTTCTTAGCAATTTCAGCAGCTTTGGCATAACCAATAATGGGGTTCAACGCAGTTACCAAAATGGGATTTTTATGCAGAGGCTTTTCAAGATTTTGCTGATTCACCTCAAAATCGCGAATGGCATAGTCCGCCAATGAAACCGCGCCATTAGACAATAATTCTATGCTCGACAACAAGTTAAGAGCGATCATGGGTAACATGACATTTAATTCAAAATTTCCCGATTGACCGCCAATGGTGATAGCCGAGTCATTGCCAATAACCTGTGCAGATAGCATAGCAACTGCCTCGGGGATAACCGGATTGACTTTCCCCGGCATAATCGACGAACCCGGTTGCAATGCTGGCAAAGCAATCTCACCTAGCCCAGCTAACGGCCCCGAGTTCATCCAACGTAAATCATTAGCTATTTTCATAAAACTAACGGCGATGGATTTAGTTAACCCCGACAAACTCACTGCGCTATCTTGTGCAGCAATCCCAGCAAAAAAATTTGCTGCTTTAACAAAAGGCACATCGGTTTCTCGACTTAAAATATCAGAAAATTGGTCGGCGAAATCAGGATGGGAATTAATGCCAGTACCAACGGCTGTACCACCTAAAACAAGTGACTGTATTGAAGGCTGCAAACTCTCGAGATGAGAGATTTGTTGCTTAATCTGGGCCGACCAAGCAGACATACTTTGATCCATTCGAATTGGCATAGCATCCATTAAATGAGTGCGTCCGGTTTTGCAATATCCCGCTAACTTTAGGGATTTTTCATCGATGGTTTTAGCCAAATGTCTCAGCGAAGGCATTAAGTTTTGGTGAATTGCCAAGGCGGCACTAACATGAATACAGGTCGGGATGACATCATTGCTACTTTGGCCAAAGTTAACATGATCATTTGGGTGAATGTGCAAATTGGATTGCTTAGACGCAAGGTTGGCAATCACCTCATTGGCATTCATATTGGTACTAGTGCCAGAACCCGTTTGGAATACATCAACGGGAAAGTGATGCATCAGATTTTTATCATCTAATAAAGTGGTACAGGCTTGTTTAATGGCTTGCGCTGTCGGCTCGTCAATACCTTTAAGGTTTACATTTACCGTGGCTGCAGCAGATTTAATCTGAATCAGCGCGCGAATAAAAGCTTCAGGCATAGGAGTGTGACTGATATTGAAGTTATTAATCGCTCTTTGGGTCTGGGCGCCATATAACGCATCTTTGGGAACCTCAAGCTCGCCCATGCTATCTTTTTCGATTCTTACTTCTGTCATGTTAATCCCCTTTTTTATAAAAAATATGTTCCTAACAAAGACAATTCATATTTAAAATGTCGTGTTTCTGCCTTTTGTCCCTCAGTTTTATCGTATTGCTCTACACTGTTTAGTGGTTTGTAAATGTTATCTAAACACAAATAACGCCAGTGAAAACTAATACTAGTATCACAAATTGTATCTAACAAAGTGTGCAACACCCGTTTTAACATCGCTCTTTTTACGTTTTCGTTTTTTTCTGTGGCTAATCGATCTTCAACCACGTCTAAATAATGGTATAGAGTATGAGGGTTATCAGGCTGTAAACCATGACGAATGGTCAACTCTAATGTCCCGAATGCCAATGCTTCATTCACAGAATCACATCCAATTTTTAGGCGGCTAGGTCACCCACCAAATGATAATAATTCTTATTATCATGAGGTTGGAATAGCTTGTCAACCCAGTGCGGCATTTCATAATTACCTAACCACAACTCGATTTATAAAACTAAACTATTGATAAATATAGCAATTAAATAAATCATCAAAAAAACCACCAAACACTATTGATAATGATTTTCATTTACAATATGATGGTTCTGCCTGGAATCGTTAAGTTTCACTGGTCCTGGCTTAACGCAACCAACCGGGTAGGCATTTTCTCCAAGGTGCCTACCCACCCCCTTACTTTTATCACGTTTTTATCCTTCGCCATTCCCTTCAACGTCGGCAATATTGTGGGCAATGCGCTGAAAACAAGTTAATAGGCGTTAAACGCAAAATCTATGAACAGGCATAAAAAATTTATTATCAGTCAATTAAGAGTTTCGTTTAAATCAAAAATTTACATAAAAATAAGTTTGATGAGCTTTGAAGTTATGGGTGTTAACCAGCCAAACTGCCCACCCTAAAATCAGGTTACGCTAAGATAATGTTGCCAATTATGAGTCGCAATACTTAGAAGGTAATACTCATAAATGGGAATACTCACTTTAGCGCAGATTTGCATAGTAGCTAGGTACCCATTAGCCATAGGCTTGGCGATTTCGTTCGATTTCACCTAAATATTGTTGTTTTTCGAATATTAAAGGGGCGAGCGCTGAATAGTTCCAATATAGACCCGAATCGGCTTTGCTCTTGTCTTCTCGATAGGGATTCACCCAGCGATGCCAGATAATGTATTCTGCATTAACGTCACGCTGACAAATAATATCAACGGTTAAATACCAGCACATAGGTTCTCCACATGTGCAAACATAGGGAATCGCTCTATCGGCTGAATCTAGCTGATTAATTCCTAACCCTGGTTGATAAGTACCCGCTATTTGCCCTGCAAAAGGCTTTTCAAAATCAGTGATAGTTTCTAAATACGATTTTCCATCAACCAGCAGGTCAAAGCTTGGGCTGCCATAATCGTGACTAAAATAAGCCAGGCCAAAGGTGTTTACTACTGTCATATCTTTACACCTCAATAAACTAATTTATTGATTAAACATGCAATTAGTAACTGGGTCAAATTCCACATAGTCTCTTGCTGCTGAGCGCATTAGTTCGACTTTCCCTTGGTATAATAATTTAGTTTTTTTCTAACCCTATATAGTTGGGCTGACTTTCTTCAACGCAAGCCAATTATATTTTAAGGTTTAGACTGTTTAAATTTGTCAGCTAAACTCAGATTTCCCTGACTTGCAGCAATATCTGATAAACTGCGGCTGTGACTATCTTTTAAGCTTATGTTGGCACCTTGATCAATAAGCTCTTCAATAATGTTTTGTCTATCAAATAAGGTAGCAAACATCAGTGCGGTTTGACCATTTTGATTGGTTTGGTCCACTTCGCAGTCTCGCCCCATTAATGATTTAGCAATGCGAAGGTTGCCTTTAAAAATGGCGCCCATTAAAGCGGTGTTGCCTCTAGCATCCTCTTGGCATGGATTGATATCGTCTACATCAAGTAAAAAGTTCACCGTCTCAGTCTGACCATTGTAAGCAGATAAAATGAGTGCCGTATATCCCTTTTCATTGGCGATATTAACTGACAAGCCTGCCTTGTAAAAGGTCTGTAACAATTCGATATCGCCGTTTCTAGCGGCATCAAAATACAGCGTTTTAAGTTGTTTACTCTGGTCAGTTTCATTGGCAAATAAAGGATTTAACGCTGAAGCAATGAATAGTAGTAAAGAGAGTATTGCTATAGTTTTCATTAGGTTTTCCTTATCAAGATACTGCCTGCACTGGCAGGCAGTAAGACTTATTTAAGCATTTATTAAATTAGAACAATTCGCTTAACTTAAGGGCAATTTTTTCGCCCTGGGCCGCTAATACTTGTTGCTCTGCCATCAGCGTTTTTGCTCTGGCTTTTACTTTACTTAAGTTGGTACCTGAGCGTTTAGCGATAGCTGTACCGTAATCTTTATCAGCGTTGTACATGAATGCACTTATATTGATCCGAACAAGCTCTTTATCAGACGTTGCTAAAGCGCCCCCTAACACTTCAATAAGTCTGGCTTGTTCGTCCTTAGAAAATGAGCGATACAAATCCCCAGCTTGGCTAAAGTTCAACTGCTTGTAGAAAGGTATTTGCTGATAACTTCCTATCAATGGCATCGCAGAATATTTGTACTTTGTGTCTTCAGCTAAATCAATGTACTCACTTGGCTGATAATTAACTTCCCGCTGAGTATTGGTCGGGCGCAGCTTGCCGTGTTGCATGTGGTTATTAATTTTCACATTCTTAGGAGCGTTAATCGGTATACGATATGAATTCACACCTAAACGGTATCGTTGGGTATCTGCATAGGCAAACACTCTGCCTTGTAACAATCGATCTTCTGATGGCTCTATACCTGGTATGACATTGCTCGGTGCAAACGCAGCTTGCTCAGTTTCTTCAAAAAAGTTATCAGGCACTCGGTTTAATACCATTCTGCCCACTTTGCGAAGGGGTAGCTTATCTTCTGGCCATACTTTGGTGGCATCAAGGGGGTTAAAATCAAAGTTATTCACATCTTTTGGCGACAACACCTGAATGTATAAATCCCAAGACGCACTTTCGCCTTTTTCACCAATGCGAGTATACACATCTGTGGTATGGGGTTGCATGTCTTGCCCCTGCACCGTCATGGCTTCTTTATAGGTGAAATTCTTTACGCCTTGATTGGTTTTCCAGCTAAATTTCACATAGTTCATTTCACCTTTGTCATTGACAAATTTGTAGGCGTGAACACTGGAACCATCCATATTTAAGTAACTTTTTGGTGTACCGTAGTCAGAAAACAGCATGGTTAGCATTTGTGTTGATTCTGGTACGTGTGAAAAGAAGTCAAACACTCTGGATGCTTTTTGCACATTGTCATAAGGTGATGGCTTTAAACTATGAACCATATCTGGAAATTTAATAGCATCGCGTATAAAGAAGATTGGGAAGTTATTACCGACTAAGTCCCAGTTGCCTTGTTCAGTATAAAACTTCACAGCGAATCCACGAGGATCGCGCAATGTTTCAGGGGATTGGTGGCCGTGAATTACCGCTGAGAAACGAGTAAATACTTCGGTATTTTTACCTTTCTCCTGGAAAGGAGCTGCCATGGTTAAATCAGACAAATCAGCATAGTTTTCATAATAGCCGTGAATACCCACACCTCGAGCATGGACAACCCTTTCAGGTACCCGTTCTCTATCAAAAGCGGCGAGTTTTTCAATTAAGTGGCTGTCTTGAAGTAGCACTCCACCCCAAGGACCGGCAGTTTGAGAGTTTTGGTTGTCACCAATAGGTGCACCGTTTTGTCTTGTCATTGTTGTGTTAGCGAGCGCACTAAAAGACAACAAGATTAAACTTGAAAGGGTTATTAATTTTTTCATCTTCATTTTACATCCTATTTATCTATAACTTGGGAAGCCCCAATAGAGTGCTAGGATAAAAACTAAGTGAAAATTAGTATATTTGATAAAGCCGAAGTCGAAGTTTGATTTTTTAGAACCATGCCTGGAAAGCATCAATAACCTTGTATTGCTCATCAACAACCAACATTTTTCGCCATTTATCAAAGGTGGTACATGGATGTGAAATGCCAAGTGCGACTATATCCCCCACCTTTAAATGATCGTCTTGAGGTACAGCTAAAAAGCAATGTTGATCATTAATTCGAGTAATTTGATAACCTTCCTGATCAAGAGTTATGAGTTGATGCTTTAGTCTAGATTTAGCATACAAAGGCTTAGGCAGTCCTTTGTCATAGGAAAAGTCTCGCTTACCTGCACCTAAAATAACCACACCCGCTTCAGGTTTCGACAACACATAACAGCAAACTTCAATCGCCGCTTCAGAGGCGGGCAAGGCAATTTGAGCGTTAGCCAAGCGTTCATCTATGGCTATTGAGGCTTTTTCGTAAACCCCAGAGTCGCTAAATAAATAGCAACCACTTCTCAGTACGACTTTTACATCTAGTTTTCCCTGCAAATCGACAAAAGCTGAAGCGCATAAGTCGTAATACTCAGACCCGCCAATAGTAATAATCAATGATTTGTTGGGTAAGATAACTTGCTGCTCTACAAATAGCGTTATAGTCGCGTCCAATACCTTAAGAAAATCTCGTACTCGCTGCTCTTTGTGTTCATTCGCGCCTTCAAAAACCGCTTCGTATGCACTAAAGCCTGCCACCTCCCATTGATTCGCGCTAATGGATTGAATCAGGGCTTTGGCCACTGAAGGTTCTCGAACGCCACATCGTCCACCTTCAGCTCCCAACTCAATGAGTAATTTAAGTTGGTTTGATTTATTCAAATTGGCCTGTTTTAACAATTCAAAGGCATCTAAAGAATCGACAAAAAGGTAAAGCAACAAGTCAGGGTACTGAGCGAGCAGTTGTTCAACTTCTTTGATATTCGCGCGACCAACCAATTGATTGGCAAATATGATGTGATTGGCCCCCATCTGAGCAGCTAATCTTAAATTCATCACATTGGCAACAGTCACCCCCCAGGCTCCATCCACCAATTGTTGTGAAATTAGCTCTGGACTCATGGTCGTTTTAATATGAGGGGCAATAAATAGGTTATTTTGTTCAAGCCATTGCTTCATGCGTTCACTATTTTGTTGTAGCGCATGCTGCTTAATTATGGCACAAGGCAAAGGCACATCTTCTTGTAGAATATTCCAGCCTGCATTCGCTATTTGTGCACGACTAAAGTGTTGTGCATGCAATGGAAGTCCTTTAAATAGAGGTTTAGGTTGGTAAGCGTCCATGAGCATCCCCTGAATTTCGGCGTGACTAAATAAGAGTTAAGGATGAAAGAGCATCCCATATTTTATACTTTATAATATTAAATAAGGGGAGTTAAAATCGTAAATTCCTTATCTAGAATTTAATAGTTTAATCACCTCTTCGGCAGCAAGTGGATGATGGAATAGATAACCTTGGTAAAGATCACAGCCCATATTTTGCAGTGTTTTCAATTGCGAATTGCTTTCTACCCCTTCGGCAACAGTCATCAAGTTTAAGCTTTTGGCTAAATTAATGATAGTCGCACAAATCTCCGCATCTTCGGTTTTCGAGTCGCATTCATGGACAAAAGAACGGTCAATTTTTAAAATATCCAGTGGCAGCTTTTTAAGGTAGCTCAAGGAAGAGTAGCCTGTACCAAAGTCATCAATAGAGACTCTGATATTCAGGGCTTTCAATTCTTGTAAAATGGCAATACAACGCTCTATATCCTGAATCAAAATACCTTCTGTAATTTCAAACTCAAGCAGTTCACCGGGAATTGAATACTTACTTAGTAACTGTTTAACACACTGAATAAAATCTTCTGCAACCAATTGGCGACCTGAAATATTGATGGCGACGGGCACCACTTGTGATTTTTCATCGAGCCAATAACGCAATTGTTGAAGAACTTTCGTCATCATAATTTCACCAATTTGCACGATCAAATTACTTTGCTCAGCAATGGGTATAAAGGCTTTTGGGGATATATCATCTGAACTTTTTTGCGGCCATCGAATCAATGCCTCCAATGATAATATCTCGCCATCTCCTTTAACTTTGGGTTGATAGACGACTCTGAATTCATCTTGCTTGATCGCTTGTTCAATTTTTCTTTCAAAACTCATTTCCTGCTGAGCTTTTTGCCCCATTTTTTCGGTATACACTTTAAAGTTATCACGACCAAATAATTTTGCGTTATACATAGCAATATCTGCCCGTTGGATTAATTCCTCAGTACCAAACTCACCGCAGTGTGAAACGGCCACTCCCACACTAGTCGCAATGTGATAATTTTTATCATTCAAGGTAATGGGTTCTCGCATTATGGTTAAGATCCGCTGGGCCTTTTCAGTGATTAAAGGCTCAGTTAATTCCCCCGTCATAACGACGATAAATTCATCTCCACCTAGGCGCGCGATAATATCTTCTTCGCGACAAATGTTTTTTAAGCGATTAGCGACTTCACACAATAGATAGTCCCCGGCTTTATGCCCTAAGGTATCGTTGATTTTCTTAAATTTGTCTAAATCCAAAAAGAATAAGGCAATAATCCCTAAATCTTTTTGGGCTTTTGCCACCTGATAATTTAATTCACTAATTAAGTGGGTGCGATTCGATAAATGGGTTAACGGGTCGTGATACGCTAAAAAATTCAGTCGTCCTTGAATTTTTTGTTGTTTGGTAACGTCTCTCAAGTGCAATGTGAATTCATTTACATGGCTTTCGTTTAACTTACTACTGGTGATAGTTACTTCAGCAGGAAAAGTTTGTCCTGCTGCACGCTTTAACACTATTTCACTGCGTCTATTGAGTACCAGCCCATTTGCCGAAACAAACTGCAACTTTAAACTTTCATTAAATCGTTGAATATCTTTATCTAAAGCAAAATTGTGAATAAAGCTTCGTTGCATCACCTCGCTTTTCAAACAGCCAAAGGTTCTTTCCGCAGCCGGATTAAATTCGATGATATTACCCTGCCAATCAATGGAGACAATGCAGTCCATAGATGAATCTAAAATAGCACTCTTTCGTCTTTCACTTATTTTGAACTGATTTATTGCCTTTTCACGCTGTATCATCTCTTTTGAAACTTGACTGATAACTTGGTTATATTTGCGCGCTATTTGGCCAACTTCCGTAAACGGCTCCTCTTTTACTTGCACAGAAAAATCACCTTTGTTTTGATGATTCTGCATATCTGCTAGCAAGTCTATTAATTCAGTAGATGCTTGATGCTCACTGATATTCAGTCCGCTCAGCTCCTGCTCTTTGGTTACCCTTAATGGTGTTATTCTATTCAAAATATAGAGGATGAGATAACAACTAAAAAAACTAAATATGCCAATCACAACAACCCCCAAAAGTTGAATTGTGAGTTGTGAGGTAAACGATAAGCCTGTTCCTAATTTAGCTTGTTCGCCAAAAAAGGCGACCGCCAATGTCCCCCAAATACCAGAAAACAGGTGGGCAGGAATAACATTTAAGGCATCGTCAAGTTTCGCCCAATCCATTAATTTAGAGCCGTATTGCACAACGATACCGGCTACAATTCCTATTATTGCTGCATCCACAGGCGCAACAGCGTGACAACCCGCGGTTATTGCAACTAAACCGGCAATAACACCATTTAGACTAGCTCCCATATCTACATATTTCTGGCTTCGCAAATGTATGAATGTAGCGGTTATTCCACCCCAAATCGCAGCAAGACAAGTATTCAGGATGATGTAAGGAACTTGGTCGTCAAATACTAAGGTACTGCCGCCGTTGAAACCAAACCACCCAAACCAAATAAGTAACGTTCCCAAAGCAGCCAAAGGTAAGTTACTGCCTGAAGGAAATTTTGTATTTTCTTTAAATCGGTCAATTCGTGGTCCAACAATGAGTACACTGGCCAATGCAACCCAACCGCCCACAGAATGCACTACTGTAGAACCTGCGAAGTCTATAAATCCCAATGACTCAAGCCAACCTTGATTGTCCATATTATATACACCGGCCCACACCCAATGCCCTACAAAGGGGTAAATCAGACCACTTAGTATTAACGTGATATATATGTAGCCGGAAAACCGAGTTCGTTCGGCAATAGCCCCCGAGGTTAATGTTGCCGCAGTGCTGCAGAACATCATTTGAAACAAGAAGAAGGTAATCTGAAAAGAAGAACTGTTATCGCCAAATACAAAGTCGCCAGTGCCAGTCCAGCCACCAAGACTAGGGCCAAACATAATGCCAAATCCAAACAACCAAAAAACACTAGCAGAAACAATGAAGTCACCAATATTTTTTGCGGCCACATTGATACTGTTTTTGCTACGGGTTCTACCACTTTCCAGGCAAAGAAACCCTGCTTGCATCAAAAACACAAACATCGCTGACAGAAGCAACCAAAAATTATCAGACAACCGATGACCTTAGACATACATTATTTCAGTTAAGTGATGGTCGCTTAGCAAGATCTATTCCTGCTGTTTCCCCTTGCAGCCTCTTTTATAATGGCAGCATTGAGCAATGCACCACCAAAACTGTGCAAGCAGTGTTCATATTTCGTGCAAGACTACCAAAGTGGTGCATGGCTAAGGATAGGTAATTCACACGACTGAAAGACAATTTTAAAAGTGACTATTAAAACCCTATTATTTACTCAGTAATTAGCGAATAGTATGACGTTTAACGTGAACTGCATCAGCGAGTTTTTCGGCGACAACCTCCCTAAAAAATTGTGCTAACTCACGGAAGAAAACTCGACCAGGCGCAGTATTTCGCCAAATTAAATGCTGCTTACGAGTTATTGGAATATTTTCAAGTTCACAGACATGCAGCTCATTGGGGCGATGCAATTCAGAATGGACATACAGCCCGGGTAAAAAAGAGATACCTACCCCCATCACTACCATTTGACGCAATGTATCTAAACTAGTGCCTTCGTAATCTCGATACATTTGTGCACCAATTTGAGCACAAATGGTTTGAACTTGATGATGAAAATGGTGATGACCTTCTAAGGTGAGCACTTTTTCCCCTTGTACATCGGCCGGCTTAACAAAATCTTGGCCTGCCAAAGGATGATCCCTGGGTATCACCAATTTCAAAGGTTCAGTAAACAACTCTGAGACTATAAATTGCGAAGACTCATGTGTTGAAGGTGATATAATTAAGTCATACTGACCATTAAGCAAACCTTCTTCCAATTGTTGTGGAAACTCTTCTCGTACGTAAAACTTTAATTGTTTAAATCGACGATGTAATTCAGGTAATACAAACGGCAATAAATAGGGACCTAACGTTGGAGGAACGCCCAAGCGATAGGTAGTCGAGGCACCATCAGTAAGCTCACGGGCAGTGTCATTAAACCGTTGGCCAGAACGCAAAACTTCTTCAGCAAGAGGTAGCAGCGTATTGCCTTGAGGAGTGAGCAAAGTGCCGCTTCGGTTACGTTCAAATAAACTCAAATTCATTGTTTTTTCGAGAGCTTGAACTTGAGTCGTTAACGTTGGCTGACTGATCCCTAGACTTTGTGCAGCCCGTCGAAAACTCAAACTTTTGGCCACTGCTACAAAGTACTTTAATTGATTTATTGAAGGGAACTTATTGTCTGAGATCATTTTCGTACCTGATAATATTTTAGGTTTTTTCATCACACCAACTGATAGCTATTTACTATCACGACATAAAGTATACTTCTATATGGCTATCAGGTAAAACTAAAAGTGTATTCGAATCGTATAATCAATTTTTAAATAATTTAATAGGAGTGACTATCATGGACCATGTAATTACTGGTGTGGCTAAATTTCAAAAAGAAGTCTTTCCTGACAAAAAGGCTACTTTCCAAAAGTTAGCAAACGGGCAAAACCCTGAAGTATTATTTATTACCTGCGCAGATTCGCGAATCGATCCTAATCTTTTGACTCAAACAGATCCCGGTGAACTATTTATTTGCCGAAATGCGGGCAACATTGTCCCTCCCCACAGTAACGTAACGGGTGGTATTACTGCATCTATCGAGTTCGCAGTGGCAGCGTTAGGTGTATCGCATATCATTGTATGTGGTCATTCTGACTGTGGAGCGATGAAAGGTGCGTTGAACCCTGAAAAGCTTGACGGGTTACCTCACGTTAAAGAATGGTTATCTCATAGTCGTTGTGCCTCGGAAGTGGTGAAAGAAAAATATGGCAGTCTGAACATGGAGCATTTGGAAAAGTTAACCGAAGAGAACGTCGTTCAACAGCTACAACATCTTCGCACTCACCCATCTGTCGCCGCTAAGTTAGCCACTGGACAAGTGAAACTCCACGGCTGGGTTTATAATATTGAAAACGGTCAAGTGTTAAACTATGACCCCGAAATTGCTAAGTTTGTACCTTTGGGGCAAGAAAAAGCAGAAAAACTATCAGTTGCGTAATAGCAATTAAGGTCCATTTATGAAATTTGATTTATCAAACTTAAAGGGTGATATAACGGGCGGTTTAACCGCTGGTATTGTTGCCCTTCCCTTAGCATTGGCTCTAGGTGTTGCGTCGGGCTTGGGCCCGATGGCAGGTCTTTATGGCGCAATTGCATTAGGCTTTTTTGCTGCTTTATTTGGCGGAACCCCTTCTCAAATATCCGGTCCAACGGGGCCAATGGTCGTGGTTTTAGCTGGTTTGTTCGCGAGTTTATCTGGCGATGTGACGCTTATTTTCACTGCGGTAATGCTGGCAGGCCTGTTGCAAATTGCATTTGGTTTGTTGGGAGTCGGCCAATATATTCGATTAGTTCCTTATCCCGTCATCTCTGGATTTATGAGTGGTATTGGCGCAATTATTATTATCCTTCAACTAGGTCGGTTGTTAGGACATGAGCCTCCAGGTGGCACTATCGGTGCCCTGAGCTATATGCCCACGGCTTTGGCTGACATTAATTTTGCTACATTAATACTGGGTATTGGGACATTAGCTATTGCATACAAATGGCCCGCTTCTTTAGCAAAATATATTCCTGGGCCATTAGCAGCCTTAGTGATTGGGACCCTTGCTAGTTTTGCATTTTCTAACGTGCCAGCACTGGGTAATATCCCCACTGGACTGCCGAGTTTGCATCTACCTGTGTATGAACAAAGTAAATTCCTTCTCGTCCTAGAAGCCGCTTTCATTCTCGCCATATTAGGAGCAATAGATAGTTTGCTAACATCTTTGGTTGCAGACAATATGACTCGTACTCGCCATGACAGTAAAAAAGAACTTATCGGTCAGGGTATTGGTAACACTGTTGCAGGATTGATTGGCGGTATCGCCGGTGCTGGAGCAACCATGCGTACGGTAGTTAACATCCGTACTGGTGGTAAAACTCGTATTTCAGGGATGGTTCATTCCTTTGTGTTGCTAGCAGTTGTGCTTGGATTAAGTCCATTGGCAGCGAGCATACCTCATGCAGTCTTAGCAGGGATACTTGTTAAAGTAGGTCTAGACATTATTGACTGGAGTTACTTAAGACGTGCCCACAATGGCCCGCGCTGGGATTTTGCATTGATGATTCTGGTACTAGGACTTACTGTATTTGTTGACTTGATAACGGCAGTTGGCGTAGGTGTAGTGCTTGCAGCATTGGCTTTCGTGCGTCAAATTGCACAAATTCAAATTGAAGACCTACAGAAAATCCCTGATACGTTGAATGATCCAAAAGAGAATGCATTGCTTAAACAAGCAAAAGGCAAAGTCAGTATTTTCAGTTTTGGTGGACCACTGAGCTTTGGTGCTGCGGCTGATGTAGGGCATCACGTTCGTGATAAAGTAAAACCTGGATCACAGATATTGATAATGGATTTTACCCGCGTACCCACTATGGATGTATCAGCAGGTATGGCCGTTGAAACCGTTGCAACAGACGCTAAACTTTCCGGCAGAACACTACTAATTTGCGGTGCCAATGACGACATTCAAAAAGTGCTGATAGGGATTAATGCTGCGCAAACGGATGTAGAGTCGTTTGATAGTCTATTGGCCGCGTTAGAATACGCAGTCACAATTATTAAGAATGACCCAAATTCACCTAAATCGTTAGGCAATTCGTCAAAATTAGCAGGAGCTTAATAAGTAAGTATTGCGATGACTTGCTTTAAAAGTTAAGTGATAAGTAGATGTAAAGCGCGCTGCACCTTTGGGTACAGCGCGTTTTTTTTATGCGTAGACTGGAAACTCAGCGGTCAATTGTGCAACCTTAGTCGTCACTTGTTCACGTACTGAAGTATCTTCTGGGTTATCCAATAAATCACATATCCAATTTGCTAAATCAGTAACATGAGAGACTTTGAAACCTCTAGAAGTCACAGCGGGTGTACCAATGCGTATTCCACTGGTCACAAAGGGAGATTGTGGATCATTGGGAACCGTATTTTTATTAACCGTAATATTTACCGAACCAAGTAACGCATCAGCTTCTTTTCCGGTCATTCCACGAGCAATCAAATCCACCAAGAACAGATGATTGTCCGTGCCACCTGAAACCACACCATAGCCACGCTCTAGGAACACGTTAGCCATTGCTTGGGCATTATCAATCACTTGTTGCTGATAAGTTGTAAACTCAGGGGAAAGGGCCTCTTTAAATGCCACTGCTTTTGCAGCAATAACGTGCATAAGTGGACCACCTTGGATACCCGGAAAAATTAACGAATTAAACTTCTTTTCCAGCTCAGGGTTTGATTTACACACTATTAGGCCGCCACGAGGTCCACGAAGGGTTTTATGGGTGGTAGTGGTCACAACGTCAGCAATAGGCACAGGATTAGGATACAGGCCTGCTGCAACTAATCCTGCAACATGAGCCATGTCTACGAATAAATAGGCACCGACACTTTGTGCGATATCTTTGAACTTCTGCCAATCTACCACGCGTGAATAGGCAGAAAAGCCTGCCACTATCATTTTCGGCTTATGCTCTTGTGCTAACTCAGCCACTTGTTGATAGTCAATTTCACCGGTTTCTGTATCTAAGCCATATTGTATCGCGTTGTATAATTTCCCAGAAAAGTTCGGCTTTGCACCATGGGTTAAATGCCCACCGTGATCTAAGCTCAAACCAAGAATAGTATCGCCAGGCTTAAGCAGTGCCATGTACACTGCGGCATTAGCTTGTGAACCAGAATGAGGCTGAACATTGGCGTAATCAGCAGCAAAAAGTTGCTTAGCCCGTTCAATTGCTAACGTTTCAGCTTTATCTGCAAATTCGCAGCCGCCGTAATAACGTTTACCAGGGTAACCTTCTGCGTATTTATTGGTTAACACGCTACCTTGTGCTTCCATCACCGCTTGACTGGTATAGTTTTCTGAAGCTATCAATTCGATGTGTGCTTCTTGTCGTTTTTCTTCATCTTCGATTATGTCGAAAATATCAGGGTCTACAGTTTTTAACGGGTTATTTAGTTGCATCATTATATGTCCATTGCCTTTCGAGAAACTCTATGCTAGAACTACTAATGAAATAAATAAAATTAATAATAAATATGAGCTCATAAGATTTTAATATGGCTTTAACAAGGCATAAACATAAATGCCACCCACTTTAATAAGGAGTGAAGCCATGAAAAATTTATCTATAGATTTTCTGCGATCATTTGTGACCATCGCACAAACAGGCAGTTATACATTGTGTGCGGAACGGCTTAAACGTACTCAGCCGGCGATTAGTTTGCAAATCAAAAAACTAGAAGAAGTGGTGGGAGAAAAACTTTTTCTGCGGGAAGGGAATCGACTTACCCTCACGTTAGCCGGCAGTAAGTTACTTGAGTTTGGCATGAAAATACTGATGCTAAATGATCAAGCAATGGCGGAATTTGGTAAGCCACAAGTCAGTGGTAATATTAAATTAGGCATTCCTAGTGAATTTTCCACCACTTTAATGCCGAAGATAATTCGCCGCTTTACTCACACCTACCCTGAAGTATCATTAGAAGTCCATTGTGCTTTAAGTAAAGATTTGGTGTGTGAACCCCTAAAAAGTCAATTTGATTTGATTCTATCCCTACAGGAACAACCGGATCCCGAACAAGAAGGCTTTATCATTACTGATCAACTGGTTTGGGTGGGCAGTCAGAGATACGTTAATAAAGTGCCTAACAAGCTACCGATAATTGCCGCTCCTGCGCCTTGTATTTATCGCAAACGGGCAACCCATGTATTAGGAAAGTGCAAAAAACAATGGCAAGTTGTGTATACCATCTCAGATCTGAACGGTATTCAAGCGGCCATTAATGAAGACTTAGGCATTACCGTATTAGCCAGAAGTACAGTGCCACCAGGTTTATTTGTGTTGCCACCGCAAGCCGATTTACCTGACTTAGGGCACATTGGTGTATGTTTGTTGAATCCTCAAAAAGTGCGCTCGGAAGCCATTGAATTGTTAGCGAAGGATATGGTTGCTCAGTTGGCGATTTAAGCTATCAACCTCCATTTTTGATTAAACGGTTGATCAATCAAACCTGTAAAATCTAGAAACGAACAACCCAAAAAGCAGCACCTTAAGGAAAACTTAAGGTGCTGAAAGTTGCTCTTGGGAGCATACACACGAACACAATTAGTTATTGTTATTTATCTATTTCACTGGAATTAAGGTTTGTCCTTAACCGTCGGATATTCCACGCCTAGTTGCTCCATATAAGTGTCATATTTATTGGCGTCATAATAGTAAGCCCGCATTTTCTCTCGATAACGCTGCATTATCTCCTCGTTTAGCTGGGTTTGAGGCTTATCACCTTTGCGCAAAAGCGACTTATATTTAACATCTTTGGTTTGTACTTCAGTAAAGTATTCTGTCACATCATCCATTAAAGCCGGATCAGTAAATAGATCGAGCAGCGTCATGCCGTGGGCTTTCGCCCCCGCAATAATTCCTTTGTGGGCTATAGGTGTAGCCATCGACACCGCATTAGACCAGTGATGACCGGGCAAATTAGGAATATTAGAGGGGTACAACATAAAGATAGTTGGCACACTCCATGAGATATCGCCTACATCGTCAGAGGGGCCACCGGTTGGTACTTTAGGCTTGCGAGGATCACCAATCGGCATCACCTTGCTATACAAACCAACAGCACTGGCACCAATCTCGGTTTGAACTGCTTTGGCCAAAGTGATGTCTTCAGCAGACCATTGGGGCATACCAACCGCTTTAATGTTTTCATAAGCACGCAATGCCATAGGTTTATTAAAGTGTCCGGGCCAAGCCGTTCCCATGACGACTGAATCCCAAGAGGTATCGGTCATCAGTGCTGCGCCTTCGGCAATTTTGTCACCCACTTCCCACAACGCTTTAATGTGGTCGTAGTCCATTTCACGAAAGTAATACCATGCCGTTGCTTTAGATGGCACTACATTAGGTTGGTCACCACCATCAGCAATCACTGAGTGAATGCGTTGCGCTAAGCGTAAATGCTCTCGACGGTAATTTAGTCCGACGCTCATCAGCTCAACAGCATCTAAAGCACTTCTTCCTCGCCAGGGACCACTAGCACTGTGGGCTGACTCACCATAGAAATTATATTGAACTGACACTAAACCTGACATACCCACTTCTCCGTAGAAAGTGCCAAAACCACTTCCTACATGTGAGTACAAGACCGCATCTACATCATCAAAATACCCGTCACGCACATAATAAGCTTTGGTAGCGAGTTGCTCTTCAGCCACCCCAGGCCAAAGCATGATTGTGCCTTCTATTTGATGCTCAGACATATAATCCTTAAGGGCCAATGCAGCAATAATATTCACCACCTGACCTGAATTATGACCTTCACCATGACCAGGAGCTCCATCAACAATGGGGTCATGATAGGCAACACCGGGTTTTTGCGAGCCTTTAGGGATACCATCTAAATCAGTACCTAGCGCAATAACCGGTTTTCCGCTTCCCCACTTGGCTATCCATGCTGTGGGAATATCAGAGATACCTTTTTCGACTGTAAACCCCTGCTCCGTGAGAAATTGGGTTAAATAAGCAGAAGTTTCAATTTCTTGAAACCCCAACTCGCCAAAGGAATAGAGGGTGTCATTCATGACTTGCGCTAATTTCTTCTGGCCTTCAATTTTCGCTGCGATTTGCTCTTTAGCGGCTCGACGCTCACTGTCACTTAAACTCGCAGCCGTACTTTGACTGATAGCGACAACGAAAATTGCCGCTACTCGCAAAGTTGCCGGTAGGGTGCGGTTCAGAAGTTCTGAGATAAAGCCACCTTTCATTATTCTTTCACCATTGGATACTCAATACCTAACTGCTCAAGGTACGTATCGTACTTTTCAGGATCGTAATAAAAAGGTCGCATCTTTTCTCTAAATTCACCCATGATATTCTCATTCAAATGAATTTGTGGCTTATCGGTATCACGTAAAAATGATTGATATTTCATATCTTTGGTTTGAACATTGTCGAAATAATCTTGCACCTCAGCCATCAATTCAGGATCGGTGAATAAATCAATCATCGTCATGGCATGTGCTTTAGCACCTGCAACAATCCCCTTGTGAGCAATAGGCGTAGCCATTGCTACTGCGTTGGACCAGTGGTGTCCTTGCAAATTAGGAATGTTTGAAGGATAAGACAGCCACATTGAAGGCGTTACCCAAGAGATATCTCCCATGTCGTCAGAGCCGCCGCCAGTCATTGTTTTAGGATCTGGGGGGGCAACAACAGGCATTACCTCTGTGGGTAAACCCGTTTGTGGCGCACCCACTTCTTTTTGCAATGATTTGGCCAGCAAAATATCGTCTTCAGACCACTCAGGCATACCGACTTTTTGGATATTTTCAAAGGCCCGCATTGCCATAGGTTTATTGTAATGACCAGGCCAGGCCGTTCCCATTACCGTTGAATCCCACGTGGTGTTAGTCATCAAAGCTGCACCCTGTGCGATTTTGTCACCCACTTCCCAAAGGGCTTTTACGTGTGGGTAGTCTAACTCTCTAAAGTAATACCAAGAAGTCGCCTTAGAAGGCACTACATTAGGCTGATCGCCACCATCGACCACTACCGAGTGAGTGCGCTGAGCGATGCGTAAATGCTCACGACGATAGTTAATACCCACACTCATCAACTCAACGGCATCTAATGCGCTTCTGCCACGCCAAGGTGCACCAGCACTGTGAGCAGACTCACCATAAAAATTATATTGGACTGACACCATCCCAGAGAAGAACGGGTTGCCGTAAAACGTACCAAAACGGTTACCTACGTGGGAATACAGTACCGCATCAACATCGTCAAAATAACCTTCGCGTACATAATAGGCTTTAGTGGCAAGCTGCTCTTCAGCAACACCAGGCCATAACATAATGGTGCCTTCAATATTGTTTTCTGACATATATTCTTTAAGCGCCATAGCAGCTAATATATTCACCACTTGGCCAGAGTTGTGCCCTTCACCGTGGCCAGGAGCACCTTCAACAATAGGATCATGATAGGCGACACCGGGTTTTTGCGAGGCTTTGGGAATACCGTCTAAATCGGTTCCCAAGGCAATGACGGGTTTACCGGAACCCCAAGTGGCTACCCATGCCGTTGGAATACCAGCAATGCCCTTTTCTATTTTAAAGCCTTGTTCAGCTAAATGATTGGTTAGATAGGCTGATGTTTCAAATTCTTGGAAACCTAACTCACCGAAAGAAAAAATCATGTCGTTCATGACTTGAGCAAGTTTTGCATTTTTATCGACTGCGGCGGCAACTTGTTGCTTAGCCGTCTCGCGCTGTGCGTCGGTGAAGGTAGTTGCTAAAGTGCATTGAGAAAAAATTAAGCCAAGCATTGCCATGCCTGCCTTTTTGGAGAGACTTTTTTTAGTGAAACTTAACATCTTGATATGCTCCTAGACGTTCATTAACTATGATCACGGTGACCATTACTTATTCAACGAAAATATGGTGACAGCCAACGACTGCCACCAAATACCTGTACTAAGGGTTTTTAACGGTTGGATATTCGACACCTAATTGTTCTAAGTAGGTATCGTACTTTTCAGGATCGTAGTAGAACTTTTCCAATTCAGACTTGTAAGTTGCCATTATTTCTTTGTTTAAATGAATGGCAGGCTTGTCTTGAGGACGCAATAAAGGCGTGTATTTGTCTTCTTTCGTTTGCACGTTCTTATAATAATCCCATGCTTCATCCATCAACGCACTATTGGTCAACAAGTCGAATAAATTCAAGGCTTGCGCTTTAGCACCAGCAACAATCCCTTTGTGAGCAATAGGGGTTGCCATAGCAACTGAGTTAGACCAGTTGTGCCCGGGTAAATTAGGAATATTAGCTGGGTAGCGCAAGGTGATAGTAGGTACTTGCCAAGAAATATCACCAATATCGTCAGAACCGCCACCCGTTAACTTGGCAGGATCAGGCGGATCGAGTAACGGATTGAGCTCTGTTTTAAGGCCTTCCGGCGCGACACCAATTTCAGTTTGCAACGCTTTAGCCAAAGCGATGTCATCATCTGACCACTCAGGCATGCCTACCAATTTGATATTTTCGTAGGCATCTTCAGCAATAGCTTTGTTCATATGTTGTGGCCAAGCTGAACCTAAAACCGTCGATGACCAAGAGGTATTACTCATCAGAGATGCCCCTTCTGCCATTTTGTCACCAATTTCCCACAAGGATTTAATATGGGGAAAATCAGTTTCTCTAAAGAAGTACCAGATACTCGCTTTTTGAGGTACAACATTTGGCTGGTCACCGCCATCTACAATTATAGAGTGGATGCGTTGGGATAAACGCAAATGTTCGCGGCGGTAATTAATACCCACACTCATTAATTCAACAGCATCTAATGCACTACGGCCACGCCAAGGAGAACCAGCACTGTGCGCAGATTCACCAAAGAAGTCATATTGCACTGAGACTAAACCGTTTCCTCGGCCAGCTCCCCAGCTCGTACTGAAACTATTGGATACGTGGGAAAACAATACAGCATCAACTTCATCAAAGTAACCGTCGCGGACGTAATAAGCTTTAGTCCCTAACTGCTCTTCGGCCACACCAGGCCAAATTTTAATGGTGCCATCGATATCATTTTTTTCCATGTATTCTTTAACGGTTAACGCCGCAAGGATGTTAACCACTTGCCCAGAGTTATGCCCTTCACCATGGCCAGGAGCGCCTTCAACAATAGGATCATGATAAGCCACCCCAGGCTTCTGAGAAGCCTTGGGGATGCCATCAATATCAGAGCCAAGGGCGATGACGGGACCGCCATCTCCCCAAGTCGCCATCCAAGCTGTTGGAATACCGGAAATACCACGCTCTATGGTAAATCCATTGTCTTCTAATATTTTGGTTAGGTATGCAGAGGTTTCAAATTCTTGGAAGCCTAATTCCCCAAAACTGAAGATCATATCGTTCATCACCTGCGCTTGCTTAGCTTTAGCACCGACTGCATCAATCAGTGTCATTTTTGCTTCCATACGCTCGACTTGAGACATATCTTCAAAAGCTGCAGCTGAACCAACAATTGACGTCATAGTTAAGCCAATGATGGCGTTTAAAACGTTGCGTTTAAACATGCTTTTGTCCTTTTTGATTAGCATTTTATTCATTACATTTCTACTCGGAAGCCAACTTTAAACTGACGACCCAATACGTCGTACAAACCGCGGTGTGTTTCTAAATAGCCAGGACGGTTTTCAGAACCTTGAGAAGCAGGAAATGCGACATCTGCCGGATCGGTGTCAAAGAGATTGCGGATTGATAGGTAAAATTCAGCTTCAGAGTCTTGACTAAAGCTAACTTTTTTAGCGGCATACAAATCAAAGTAAACTTCACCATCAACACTGTTGTCATTGATTGTGTAGTTAGGCGCAACACTTTCAGGACAACTAGAAGTACACTCAATATAAGCATTACTTAACACCCCATCACTGACACCTCGAGCGGTCAAATCAACCGTGACACCATCTAGGGTATAAGTTGCAGAAGCACGGTATTTCCAATCTGGTGTGCTAGTCGTATTGGCACCCGCTGAATCAATCGCAGTTACACCATTATCAGTGATACTTTCTAAATAATTAGTGGCTAAGAAACGCAGTTTAAAAGCGCCAGGTGCATCATCAAAAACGTCACCTAAATCGAACGTGTAGGTTAGGTCGTAATCAATACCTTTGGCCGTCATCACGTTTAGGTTGTCATACAAAAGGTTGATGGTTTGTAACGTACCTGTTTCATCATAAATCATGTTGTCACAGTATTTTTGCACACCAAACTCAACACAGTATTCCGCGGTATCATCAGCTGATACGAAACTAATGATGCCATCGATTTCAACTTCGTAATAATCAATTGCAGCAGAGAAATTTTCTAAGAAGCTAGGACGTAAAATTACACCTATTCCCAAAGAATCGGCTTCTTCTGGCGCTACATCAGGGTTTCCTTGCAGGTTTTGAATCATAGGAACTGATGCGCCGTCGATTGTAACAGAGTTACTACGGGCAGTACCTGCAGCGTAGAGTTCACTCAAGTTAGGCGCACGGATATCGCGTGACTTGGTTAAACGAAATGTTGCTTCTTCGATTGGTTGATAGGTTAATCCCGCTTTCCAGGTAGTGACACCACCAGAGGTACTGTAATCGGTGTAGCGGACTGCACCATTAAAGTCTAAATCATCCATTAGTGGGATCAACGTTTCAACATAACCTTCGATTACATCGTAGTCACCTTCAGTCACTTTGTAGTTACCGTATTTCCAGCCTGATTGATATTGTGACTCGACATAACCATCCATTTCTTCTTTACGGTATTCAGCACCAAAAGCAACAGAAATTGGACCCGCCCAGCCCTCAAAATCACCGGTACTGAAGTTAACCGCAGCCACATTTTGAATAAATTCTTGTTCACGGCGCGGACGACCTAATACATAATCCAATGCTTCGTCACTGGCAACACCCACACCTAGACGATTTAATGGAACACAGCCGTTACTGGGGTCAGTTAAGGTAGAACGACAAACAACTTCGCCAGTGGAAGAATCAACTACCGCATCGGTTGCCAAAGTTAAACGAGCTGAATTATAGGTTGGGGTCATATGCTCATCGGTCTTGGTTTTACCGTATTGATAATAAGCATCCCAAGTAAAGTACTTGCCGCCCATCTCAAATTCACCATCAGCACCCAATACAATTCGAGTGGTATCGCGGACGTTATTTGCGCCTGATGCAGGCATGTCGACATTACTTGTATTTAAACTAAAGCTCTCTAACCCTTCGTCTGCCATTTGCGTGGCTATTGAATCAGGTAAATATGCATTGTCAGCATATATAGTAACGCCTTTAGTAGTCGGATTGATGTAATAAGCTAAGCCTTCATATTCAGCATAAGAACCTTGCAAATACACCTCTGTTTCGCCAATCATATAACTCAGACGAGCAAATAAATTTTTACGTTCTTCATCGGCGGCTAAAGAGTTCGTGCCGACCATACCCGAAGAAGTATATTGCCAATCACCACCTTGCATCCACTGACCTGAAACATCGCCAAAAGCCAGCTGATTAACCGCGCCATCAACGCCAAAATAGGTACCATATAAAGGACCAGAGGCGATCATTCCGCCTGGTGTATAATTAGAAATACCAATGCCTTCATCCACTAAGAAGAATGGAGAACCGTCGCTGGTATCAGGATTTATCATCCCAACATAACCTCTTTCAGCCCAATCTCGCGTCTCATAGTGAATGCCATTTGCAGAGTAGTATTCGCCACTTAATAATAAGTGCCCTGCTCCATCGGCCAATTCAGTACCGTAGGTTAGTACCACTTTGCCATTTTCTCTATCACTGTAGGTGGTTTCGCCATACTCAACTTGAGATTTAAAACCGGTATATTCTTTATCGAGTATAAAGTTCACTACACCACTCACGGCATCTGAGCCATATACAGAGGATGCACCGCCAGTTACCACCTCAACATTTTTGATCAATGCCTGTGGGAAAGTATTGGTATCTACCTGACCCGTTGATGCAGACACGACGTTACGCTGACCGTCGAATAACACCAAGGTACGACCGACACCCAAGTTTCTTAAGTTCAATGCTGCGATACCTGAGGCACCGTTACTCAATGAGCCGGATGATGTAGACGCGGTACTACTGCCGGTAACAGAAGGTAACGTATTAACAAACTCAGCCACACTTCCTGGTGCGTAAGCATTAATGTCATCTTGTGTCATTATGGTCACGGGTGCTGGCGTGTCATAGCCGTCCCTTGCTACCCGTGAACCTGTAATTTGAATGGATTCTAATTTGTCATCTTCGCTTAAACTGTCGTATTCACTAGCTGCTTCCTGAGCAAGAGCGGTATTCACTGCCAACATGCTAGAAATCAATGTAGCCAGATAGGTAACTCTATGCGTTTTTGATTTAATGGGGCTTTTCATGTGTTCTTCTCCTGTACAAAGGATGTAATAGTTATTTTTATTTGCTGATTTTTTGTGACTTAAAACATAAATGCATTTTCACGTCGTTACACTTGCAACGAGTTAAAAGCACAAGTCATACCTAAAACATTGATTTAAAAAATTATTATTGAATTTCTTTGAAGAAGTTAAATTAAAACAACCTAAAAAGATAAAAAAACATGTTTAATAACAGCAACTTGACAGATATAAAAACATTTTATTTACAGACTGAAACATATAAGATTTTCTTATTGAAATTTGAGGATTGAGATAAGATTAATTAATATTTTTTAAATTTAATAAAAAAATCTTATGCAAAAATAAACTTCATTTATGCATTTTGAAAACTCGCACTATTTCGATGCAATGGAATGGAAATACGGATGATAATTATACATTGGAGAATTTTTTAACCCGACCTAAAGTTATAAACATCCTAATTATGAGCACTTATAATGATATAATTTTCTATATGTCATGATTTTAGAAACATATTGTAATATACAATGAGACTTCCAATATTTTGCTCAACCCTAAACGCCGCGCTTACCCTAGCCCATTTTGACCTTCAAGAAAGAGTAAATATGCACTAAAAAGTGAATTTTTATTCAATCATTTCTGCTTTGCACCAAATTGGATGTTTTGTACATCATGAAATGTCATTTCAATTTTTTAGTGGTTAACACTTAACATTCATATGAGGTGCGTTGAATAAAGCTCATCTCAAAACAGTTATAACTAAGCCAGAGTATTTGCATACTAAATTGATATTTGGATTAGTTAGGCGAAAAACCGCTACCTTTTTTCCCAAAATAAATCATCGGATGCTCGTTGATTCATGCACTTCATGGTGACCTCTTAAGGGCTTTTAGCAAGTGAGATAACAAATTCATTTAGATCGTAAAGTTTCTGTAAAGACGCCCCTTACTAATGAACTAAGTAGAACTTAACTCTGTCCGAATCGCCATTGTGAGAAATATGACTTCTATGCTCATTACCTCGCTTTTGCCAACAATAATTAATGTGGAGAATCCATGAAAATCAGTAAGCCCCCCCTTAAATTCACTTACTACCCTTGGGTATGTATGGGTTTAATGCTATTCGTACTAACTGGCTGTGGCAGTGACGACGACAGTTCAGGTTATATTAAATTCTATAATGCATCGGCGAATGCGCCTGGGGTTTACCTCACAGTTGATGAAGATTTAGATAATGACGACGACGATGAAATTGAACTTACCTACAGCGCTGTGGAGTTTGCAGAAGTCAGTGCAAATAACGAGTTGGATACGGGTAGCTATTATGTTGAATTAGCATGGCAGGATGAAGAAAGTAGTGATCGCAGTGATCTCGAAATGGTCTATCAGGAACAATTAAGCATCAACTCTGACAGCATTACGTTCCTTGCTATGACGGGCGATATTAGAGACCCCGAGGTACTTAAATTTGATATTGAAATTGTCGATGACGATGACGACGATGATGATGATTTGTTTAATCTGCGATTTTTAAATCTGCACCCTGACTACACGTACGTTGACGTATATATGTCTGCGGATAATGAAACCTTTAATGAAGCGGTATTCGTTAATACAAGCAGTTATAACGAATTGTCTGAAAATATAAAAATGGACCAAGACCAATATATTTTCTACATCACAGAAGCAGGTAGTGACGAAGTTATTTATACCTCTACTGACCAATCCTATAGCACTGTAAGTCAGTATGTCATTGTATTACGAGAAAATGTTGGGGTTGGTTCATCACCTTTTGCTATCGATAGTATTGGCACAAATGGCGCAACCTTGTTGAACGATGTTGATTCAGAAGCCACCTTCGGTTTCTATAACGGTGTGGCGGAAAGTGAATATTTACCTTACTACGGCGGCTATATCAATATTGATGTCAAATTAGATGACGACTCAGAAATATTGATTGAAAACTTAGGCACAGGTGAATTCAGTGATTCCACAACCACTGCGAATGGCGACTATGGATTTGACGTTACGGATAATTACACTGACGATACATATATCAGCGATGCATTATTAAGTTTGGAAGAAAATGCCGATAGTACCATCTTCATTTATAACAAGATTGACCCTATTGATGATGATGAAGACGACGACATTGATGAAGACAGTGATGGTGTAGTTGACGGTTACGAAGCCACAATAAAGTCACTTACAATTACCAAGAGCAACACTTCTAGTATCTATAGCCATGGTATCAAAGTGGTTAACTTATCTGATTCTGACGATTTTAGCCGCGTGACATTCTATTTCGTTTTAAATGACGAAATAATTTCTACAGCTGAAAACAAGTTATCGGTTCTAGAAACCAGTAGTGGTTCAGTTTCCTTACTGAATAACACCTACGATATTTTCGCCATCGCCACAATAGACGGTACCGACGTTATTATGGACAGTATGTCGATGACCTTAGATGAAGACTGCGTGGAACAATTTCTAATATTCGCAGAAAATGAATCTATGCCGTCTGGTTATGAAATGACCTTAGTTAACCAATCATCTGACGAGTAATCTGACAACAGCTCGCTAGTAAACATCACAACAATTCCCTTTTAATGCAGGCACAACAATATTGTGCCTGCCATAGGGCTTATCTGAAATTTGCTTGCGGGCTAGCTAAAAGTAGTAAACAGGAAATTCAATGAAAAAAATCCGACTTGTACTAGCGTTGTCCTGCTCCATGATATTGGGTTTTAAGGTCTATGCTGCACAATTTGAAGTGATAGAGTTACCCGTCACCGAATTAGGTAATAGCACGTCTCCCACAGATATTAATAGTATTGGAGAGGTTACGGTCAATCTAGTAACTAAATACAATCCCCCGATTGATATATCGCTACTCGATTTTGACGCATTGTCTGCTTATCTAACCGATGTTGAGTCGGCAAAAGTAGGTGATTTCAACGACGAGGATTACGCATTTCTGTACAGTTATATTCAATCATTTGCTGAGAATCAGTTATATCAACAAATTGCAGCTCAAAATGCGTTTATTGCTACTGAATCAGACAGTGAAGAGTTGCATGGTTTTGACACTTTTGACTCGGTAACAGATGATTACAGCAATAGTGCATACGTTAGCGCACAAGGGATCAACGATTTTGGCTACGCGGTAGGATTCAGCCATGGTGGGTTTTACACCGTCGATTACATCAATGATGATATTGACGATGTCACTTATGTATTGAATGACTTTTATGTCAGAGGGTTTGCATACATTGACGGCGATACCGTTGACTTACCGCCCCCCGAAACAACCGCCGGAGGTTTAAGCTACGCTTATGATATCAATGACAGCAACCAAGTAGTTGGGTTTGGTACGACTGAATTAGTATCTGATGAGTTTGCACAAAGTGTAGAAGACTGCGCAGATGATGATGCCAGGGCAGATGTACCTGAAGAGTCATGTTTACGTAGTCTAAGTGTTGAACTTAGCAGTAGCGTTTCGACAATTTCTCAAAGCAGAGGCATCATTTGGCAAGTAGATGAACGAGGAAGCGTAACCGATACTTATGTTTTACCTATGCTTATCGAACCTGACAGTGACGATGAAACAATTTATAGCAGCACTGCAGTCGCCATCAACGATTATGGTGTCGCCGTGGGAGAATCACCTGCCTACTACCTTGATGGCACAACCATAACCACCGCCGCCGCTATCTATATAGATGATGAAGCGAGCACGATCAATGAAGATGAATATGTTTACTCTAGCACTGCAACAGCCATAAATAATGACAATATTGTGGTTGGTTATGCATCAAAATTGGTAAACGGCAGTTTGGTAAATAAATTTTTCGTTCACGATGTGGATGCAGATGTCACCGAGTATCCAGATGATTTTTATACCTCAGCCAACAGCTATGCTACGGGGATTAATGATCAAAACATGATTATCGGTTATGGCGATTCTGAACTCACCACATCAGGCTCTAGTCGTACCGGGGCTTTTCTATATGATTATAGAAATGATATTTTCAATGAAATTAATACTTTAATAGAGTGTAATAGTGCCTACAACATCGTAGAGGCCCATGAAATCAATGATGATAATATCATAGTTGCCACCGCCACAGTGACAGAGGCTAGTCGCAATCTATCAGGTGAAATTATTTATGATGATTATGGTGCTGAAGTGGAAACTACCCGTTATGTAGCAGTAAAACTCGAACCCATTTCCGGGGGATCAATAGATAATTGTGATGCCCTTGAAGAAGAAGTAGAACGCCAAGGCGGCAGCTTGTTTTGGTTATTTTTGCTCGCTCCTATTGCGTTACTGCGATTTTATCCCTTTAAAAAACTTAGACTGAATATATAGTTATATTGCATATTGTAGTGCAGACAGAGGTTTGCACTACAATCCTGCCTTTTCTTTCTATTTCGATTTTCGATTAAACAGGCCATTTTAAAAATATAGTGCAATGGTAACTTTTCAAACGCTATTTGCTTGGATTTTCATGTAAAATCTTCAACCTATCTATTCAATCAATAAAAAGTATCTAGCATGTTTAAATATTGCCCTAAATGTCAAAGTTCAGATATCAGTTTTGAAGGTCAGCGTTATTGGGATTGTGGCAATTGCGATTTCGTGTATTTTCATAATACCGCCGCCGGCGTTGCTGGATTGATAAAATATCGTAATCAACTGCTTTTCACTGTTCGTGCCAAAAAACCCGAACAAGGAAAACTAGACTTACCTGGAGGGTTTGTAGACTACCATGAGACCCTAGAACAAGGCCTAAGTAGAGAGTTAACGGAAGAGTTAAGCTTAACGATTGCTCCTCAAAAGTGGCAATATTTTTGTTCTTTCCCAAATCAATATCTATATAAGAACATCAATTACCACACCATAGATAGTGTGTTTGCATGTGAGCTAGACCAAAAACCAGAAGTGCAATTAGAAAAAGCTGAAATACAGGAAGCTCGTTGGATAGCGCTAGATGAAATCGACGTCAGTAAAATTGCTTTTCCGTCATTGGCCAACGCCGTAACACAGTTTATCGAAATGGAATAAAAATGCGCCTACATCCTGCTATACCACGGCAAATTCTGAATCCATAGAATAATTTCACCGCAGGTGATACCGAGCCAAGCACCATTTCGTGAGAGAAATATGAATGATTTAAGCCTTTGGCAATTCACCCACAATGGATATCAATAATCAGGGCTAAATTTTAGTTGTTTTTTGTCAGTTTACTGGCTTGTATTGCTAGCCCTTCGCACACAGAATTAAATGCATCACCTTCCATAACCGGCAAATGGGGCAACATTACTTCCTGAAGCTCCTTTCTGACAATCGGTGATAAACTCATACCGCCTGTAATAAACAACATTTCAGGGGGCTCACTGCTATTGTCTAAACACTGAGTGACTAAACGTTTCACTCTGCGCATCCAAGTTTGCATCGAGCGATTCAAGTCAGTCAGAGTAATATTAACATCGTAATCTGGCTCAATGTAATGCAGTGGCAGAGTCACTTCATCTTTAGAAGATAGCAATTCTTTTGCTAAACGCGAGGAGTTGACAAGTCTAGCTGACAATTTTTGTTCTTGTACTATCAACAACCTTTCCAACAATCTCGGATCTTTGGTAATAGACATGGTTTGTGCGATTTCTAACCCATAATCTTCAGAGAAAAATCGATTAAGTTTTGCAATGTCATCAACGGCACACATATCTGAAAAATAGGTAGGTGGTATAGGTAATCCGCTTTGGGTTAACAAATCCTGCCCCATGGTCGGTGCAATGGATTTTACAATGAGGTTTTTGTCACACTCCATTCCTCCCAAGCGCGTACCTGTCACCGCAAGTACGTCTTGTTGACGGTCTAGGTTCGTGCGTTTTTGAGGGGATAATTTAATGCAACACACATCGGTCGTCCCACCGCCAATATCCACCACCAGCACATTGGTTGGTTTATCTAGGGTTCGTTCAATTTGATATGCCGCGGCAATTGGTTCTTCGAGAAATTCAACTTGATTAAAGCCTGCTTTTTGCGCCGCTTGGGTCATAATTTCAATGGCTTGATTGTTTCCAGCGTCGCCTCGAGTACCGTGAAACTTAACAGGTCTTCCAATAACCGCTGTATCCACAGAAGTTTGTAATTGTTTTTCAGCACTTAGGCGAAAGAATTCCAATTGTTTCGCTATAATGCCGACGAATGCTTGCTGCTGACCGGCAATCAAGGTGGCTCCCAAAAAGTTCTTGGGTGAATAAATAAGACGCCCCTTTTCCGGCATTTTTAAATAACGTTTAAAACCCTCTTCACCGAATGCGAATTTGCCTGTTTCAACGAGTTGCTGTAAGGATAAATCTTGCACGGTCATGTCTTTCAGCAACAGTTGAATAGCCTTACGCTGCAGTGCTGGCAAGTTGTGTAATTCGCCCCGCAAGTCATCTATTTTTTCACTGTAGATCCGCTGCTCTCTTGGATCTGCAGCTTCATAGTAGCTTTGCTTGGCTTTTTCAATCTGGTCATTTACAGCACGTTTAATTTGCGCGACTTTTGCTTCAATAATTCCAATGGGTGGCAAGGGTAAATCGTCTTCATAATAAATAAAGACTGAGGATCGAATCTTATTAGCTGCATCAAGATCAGGGTCAAGTTTGATAAATTGGTGTTTCTTACCATCAAAAAAAACTACCTCGGAATTTGAGGTGCCATAATCTATACCAATCGCTGCCATTTGAGTCCAACACTAGTGAAAAATAAAGTCGCGGATTGTAATGTAAAATGCGTTATTGTTCATCTATTGTTTGTCACTTAAACGTTATCCAAATACAGAGATTTATTTAACCCCCTTAAACAAAGGTGACCTTATGGCGCTCACCAATGTCTGGCATTTTGTACAGATCATCAGGCATGGTTTTTACGCGATCGTTAATTTCCTGAAAGAACGAATGGGAATGACTGGGAGATTCAAACCTAATGAGCAACCCTTCTTCATCTGATAAACCAGTAAATCCATGCACGTGATTAGCCGGAACCAAGGCATAGTCACCAGGATTCATTCGCGTGATTGTGTCACCTAAACGCAGTTCAACTCGCCCTTGTAAAACATAGAAGCTTTCGTCCCAAGGATGTGAATGAGGAGGCGCGCCTAGCCCTTTAGGGACGGTATTGAGCATACTGGAGTAACGGCCGTTGGTTTCTTCTGCGGTGCATAAAAACTTTAGTCTCATCCCTAGAACAGCTAACCAGTTTTCGTCACTCGCATGTTTAATTATAGATGTCGACTCCATCTGATATGCTCCTATTCTAGATATTAGCCAGTATAAACTTTAATCAGTATAAATGTTAGACAGATGTCAGTACCTATGTCAAGATTACATTATAAATGACAAACCATTTAGATCCGATGACGACTTTGCAGCAGAAAAAAATAGAATTTACCCGTAACCTAATCTTGGACGCGGCATGTGAATTAACACATGAACTAGATGTTGATGAAATTAGTTTTAAGAAAGTTGCTCAACATGCAAATATTTCTGAGCGCACAATATTTAGATACTTTGAGAGTCGAGATACTTTTTTAAATGAACTCACAGCACTGCTTTATCAGCAATTGGCGTTGCCCATGTTTCCAACAACAATAAATCAGCTGCCCGACTACATTTCGCATTTTTATACTAAACTGGACAGCCAACCTAGACAGGTTCTGGTTTTGTTAAAAGGTGAGGTTTTTCAACGTATTTTGTCAACCACGGCAAAACAACGACTGACTGAATTAACCCAGCTGCTAACTGAAGCTTATCCCCATGCTGCGGAACAAGAAATTGTCAGGACTGCCGCCAATATTCGCTATAACTTAAGCGCATCTAGCTGGCGTTATTATCGCGTGTATTTTGAATTTGATCTAAAGACTTGTATTGAATGTACGCAGATGCTGGTTTCTCAATCCCTCCAGCATCTGCATAAAGTGAACCTTGATACTAATTAGATTTAATCAATATAAGTTCTTGTTGCACAGGAATTAAATACTCAGCTCCGTCTTTGGTAATGTGTACCATTTCCTCAACCGATATGGTTTTAGGTTGACCATCGTCTAATGACCAGCTATAAAATCCATCAAAAGCAAAGGTCATACCTTCAGCTAAGGTTCGCAAAGAAGCTGGTCGCACGCTGACAGCCCTTGAACCACCCAGGTTAGGTCCAGTGTCGTGGGCAACATATCCCACTGGATGCCCGGTACTCCACATCAATGGTATAGAGCCGGTGGCTTCCATCACTTTGCGCTGTGCGGTATCTACATCAATCCCTCTAACACCAGGTTTCATTGCAGTAAACGCGGCATTTTGTCCTTGTTTAGCATTTTTCCAATAGCGTTGTATATCAGCTGGCGCAGCACTTTCACCGTCTTTTAATACATAAGCAAAGCGTTGAATGTCAGTTACCCAGCGATCGTAAACACGAATACCAAAATCAGTTTGAATCACATCTCCAGGCTGAATAATTTTGTCGGTTGGGTGGGAGTGTCCACGATCTGAACCTGAATTGATATTCGGATTTTGCGCTGCCGCCCAACCGTCTGTTACACCCGCTTCTCGCATTTTCATTTTAAGAAAACGAGCCACATCGGCATCGGTGGTGACCCCAGGTATAACTTGCTGATAAACCTCAACCTGCCATTGCGCAGTCAACACTGCAGCCTTGCGCATAATATCAATTTCCGCTGGTAGCTTGATGGACAGCCATTGATAAATGACCTCTTCAGCTGAGGTTAAACGTTGCGTAAACTTCGCGCCTAAAGCTTTGGTTAATTGTTGATACTGGGTGAAACTTATTCCATCGGCTTGAGCATTTTTAGTCGACATATTAATTGCGATATTGGCAAAGTTCTTTTCGATAATAAAATTCGCAGCGGTTTGAATGGCCGATCCACTTCGTTCCACTGAAACCACTTCATCCAATAAATTGACATCTTTGAGGGCGGTAGATTCACCCGCCGGCGAGAACGCCATTGAATGGAATTGATTCCTGTGGTTATAGAATAAAAACACTGCAGTTTGACCCGCATTCTCACAACCCACATGGTCAGCCAGCGGGTCATTGTTATTCTCTCGACAAATCACCAACCAAGCATCAACCTCTGCTTTTGCCAGTGCTGATGGCAGCAATGTGGCAATTCGCTGTTTACGGATCTCTGGCCACGGAGATGGGTCTGAAAATTGAGCAAATGCAGAAAACGGCAACCACAATACACATAACACACTAATTAATTTCACTTTTTTATTATTCCTTTTGGTTCAATTAGTTGTGACAAAATTAACCTGCAGAAGCATAAATATAATGACTGAACTATGCAACCAGCATCACGTGTATTGGAAATTTTCAAACAAGAGTAGCTCCTCTGTGTCATTTGTCAGCTAAGGTTGCTTGATTATCATTAACTAACCCTGCCTGTTGCAAAGACTCCGCGAGTAAATCAATAAATGCAGGGACATCAAAATACGAGGTATGTATTAACTCTTGCCAATTGATACTATCACTCAATTCGGTGCGAATATCTGGTGTGGCATCGGCATTTTCAGACATGCCTAACACTAAGCGCACTTTATGTAGGGTTTTAATCGCATTTTTCTCGCTGTGCTGACGTAACGGATCTGCAATTGAATCACCAAGAAAATCACACTTGTGCTCAAATTCAGGAGGGTGCGAACTGATTGCATGGACATCTTCTTTCAATAAATCATCACCCCATGCGCGTTTCTGAATGGATGCCCAAACAATTTTGTTCAGTATATAAGCCAAAGGGCGACCAAATAAGTGGGCGAATACACTCAATAGTTTGGTAAGAATCCATGTTATGGGAATCCAAATAAGCAAAATTTCAAATGCAATTGAAAACGTAATACCGCCAATACTAAAACCTTCAGAGCCATCCTCAGATGTGAGAAAATAATTGAGCATGTCACCGCTATTAAAAGCCAAATCAAAAGCAAAGATCAAACCAATCAAAATAACTAACCCAAATTGAAAGCTGGCAACAACGGGGAGTAGAAATGTACTTGGAATAATCGGTGCACTTATATTTTGCACGTTACTAAGTGCGCTAATCGCTTCGTCTTCTTTATGCCACAATCCACACCACAAATTACTGTACAGCGCTTCTACTCGTTTCTTCTGTTTTTTCGTAAACCAACTTTTTCTCCGACGTTCATATAACCACAGGCAAGCATAAGTAATCACTCCATAAAGTGTCATTGCATGACCTAGCGTTACTATATTTTGGTTAACTTCAGTTTTAAATAACGCCATAAGCATAATCCAGAACCCCAACACCAAAGACACAATACCCGTTGTATAAATAGTTAACCCTATGCTTCTAAGGCGTTGAAATAGAAACGTATTTGGTCTGTAATCTAGAAAGGGAGTGCCAACGGTACACCACACTTTAAGCCGTTTAAAAGGGGTTTTATTGTCAACTGATTTCAATAAGGCATTATAAATAACCGAGCCCCCATGACTATGTCCAATTAGATAGTAATCTTGCTCAGCTTCGTCATAGGATGCTAACTGTTTTGCTAGTGCAGAGCCTGCATCTCGCCTTTTATCTTCGCTGTTAGGACCATTTTCCCATTGAAACGGTACTATTTCGACTTGATTAGGATCCAGGTCTAGTCGTTTTTGTAATTCGTCCATAAACACACTGCCAAGTTGCCACCATTTATCTCCTGAGCTAGTGATATCGCCCGCTCCAGTGCCATGGACAGTTACGAGCTTAATAGGTATGTGGTTGTGAAGTAACTCTCCACCGCTCTCTTTTGGGTTGTTTTTATTAAACACAAATCCATCCTTAATTCACTTCCATTAGCGACGACTAGCCACGAGGCTCATGCCAAATTGTATTATTTTCACTCTAAAACTAGCAGCTTTATACAAATTAGTCAGCTACATCCTCTGGGAATAGAGCCCCCTCCTTATCAAGACACCCATGTTAATATTAGCGTCCGTTATTGAAACACCCATGCTAATTTCAACGTCCGTTATTGAGACACCCATGTCGTCCGTTATTGAGACACCCATGTTAATTTCAACGTCCGCCACCATTATCGAGACACCCATAGCAATTACATAGACACCCACGCTAACCAGAAATTTTACCCTCGTTTGACCTTGTCTATGTCAGTATGCGGTTTCGAAACAAATAACATTGATAAAAATTTGCCATCTTTGCAGAACTATTGAAGTATTTACCTTAAGCAGATGTGGCAAAGATATATCCTGTAGGATTGGTCATGGCAAAAAATAAAAGTAATTTGTCGGTATTATTGATAGAAGACAATTTAGCTATTGCGAAACAGATTGCTGGCTTTTTAGAGGCGCAAAACTGGATTATTGATTGTGCTACCCTTGGCAAACAAGGGTTAGATTTAGCCCTGCAACATCACTTTGATTTAATTGTGTTGGATCTCAATCTTCCAGATATAGATGGTCTGGTTGTTTGCGATGAAATAAAACGCACAGCTGACCGAAACATTCCCATTTTAATGTTAACTGCCCGCGATGCATTCGAAGATAAAGCGAAAGGATTTGGTATTGGCGCTGATGATTATTTAACAAAACCTTTTGATTTAAGAGAACTCGTCCTTCGTTGTGAAGCATTGGCGCGAAGGCCTCAACTACATGGTGAAACTTTGCTGCAAAAAGGCATGTTGAGCATTGATAGTAGAGCCCATAAAGCCACCTTTAACAATTTAGAATTAACCACTACAGGTATTGGCTTTCGTATTTTACAAAAGTTAGTTGAGGAATACCCTTACCCCGTGAGTCGTTCCGAATTAATTCGTCATTTATGGGGTGATGAACCTCCTGAGAGCAATGCCCTAAAATCGCATATTTACGGCTTACGAAAATCTTTTGAAAAAGTCACAGACAAGCCGGTATTATGCACTATCAGCAATATAGGTTACCAATTGCAGGCTTTAGATGATTAAATTTAAATCTCTGAAACTACAGTTGTTTTGTGCATTTGGTGGATTGAGTTTAATCATTTGTCTTTTTTTTATTCGACTCAGTTTTTTATTTGCCGATATTATTCAACAGAACAGTGCAGAGACTATTTTACGTAATGAAGGTCTGCATCACGCCCTGAGTCATTCAACAAGTGTTTTATGTTGCCAATAGCGGAGAATTTCTCTCTTTCAGCGCTTTTAAATACTTTGACTCATCATAGGGAGTTCTTGTATTCCAACATTTATAAACAA